>NZ_JBHWGA010000056.1:0-60918 GCF_042733315.1 Streptomyces sp. NPDC059718 | reverse complement strand
TGTGTATTACGAGCTCCGGGTGGCGGTGGGGGTGTGGTTTGTGTCCGCCCGGGCGTGGGGGGCGGTGGGGGGGGTGGGGGGGGGGCCCCCCCCCCCCCCCCGCGCCCGCGTGCGGAGCGGGAAGCACTCCACGCGTGGGAGGGTCGGGGCATCGGATCACGCTGTCCCGCAGCGATTGCGGAGGAGTTCCACACCGGGGCCCGCGAGGTCGTCGCAGTAGGTCGCGCGCCCGGTCGTGGCCATGATCAGGGCCACGGTGGGGCCGGACACGAGCGGCCCGGAACCGGTGGCGAACGGGCCGTCGTCCGCGACGAGTCGCAGTCCGCCGATGCGGCCCTTGGCAAGGACCACGAGGTCCGAACCCTGGTAGTACTCGGCGACCTGTGTGACGACCTGGACCGGGTAGTCGTGACGGATGCCCAGCGGGCGCCGGATGTCCTCTCCGTGCACGATCGTTTCGCCCAGCATCGCCATGGCAGACAAGGGAGGCTTGGTGGTGCTCGGGACGACCTGCCGGAATCGCTCGAGGGTCTCGGCCGGAGTGGTACCCAGCTGCTCGGCCAGCCGCATGGCCACCTGTTTGTCGAAGTCGAACCTGCAGCGGATCACTCCCGCCATCCAGCGCACGGCATTGAGGCTCGCGCCCGCGGTCAGGTGCGCCAGCACCTCACGTACCGTCAAGCCGGTGCACAGCGACGGCGTTGCCCAACGCTCGTCCGTCAGATCCGCGAGATCGGCCGCCAGCGCCGCTCGCTCGGCGTGGATCAGGGGCCAGACCCCGGTCCCGCGGGTGCGGTCTGCTGTCAGTTCCGGATCGGTCATATGGCCAGGTCTCCTGTCACGGGGTCGCGCTCTGCGGCAACGGCATTCACGAAGGAGACTCCGGCTCCAGCGCAAAGTCATCGCCCGTGCGCGGCCTATCCTCCGGCACCCGTACCTGGATCTCCCGCGCACCGGCAGCGGTCCGGAACGGAGATGTGAGACTTGACTCTCACAATATGTGAGAGGAGACTCTCACGTCATGGATTCCGGTAACCATCTGGGCGATGTCGAGATCACCGATCCGCGGGCGATGCGGGCGCTGGCGCACCCGGTGCGGCTGGCGATCCTCGAACGCCTTCAGCGGCACGGGCCGGCGACGGCGACACAACTCGCGCCCGATGTGGGGGCCACCCCGTCGGTGACCAGCTGGCATCTGCGGCATCTGGCGGGCTTCGGCCTCGTCCGCGATGCCGAGCCCGGCCCGGACCGTCGCCAGCGCCGGTGGGAGGCGGTGGCGCGCGGCTTCCGGTTCGAGGCGCCGGAGGACCCGGAGGACGAGGAGGGCAGGACGGCCGCGCGGGTCCTGTCCCGGGAGATGTTCGTGCGCTCCGCGGACCTGGCGAACCGGTGGGCCGCCGAGGTCGAGCCCGACCTCGAACCGGCGTGGCTGCGGCGTGCGGGTCTGGCCAACACCCGCGTCGTCGTCTCCGCCGACGAACTCGCCGCCATCGAGGACGCGATCGAACGCGTCCTCGCGCCCTACGTGACACGTGACGAGGCCGCGCGTCCGGCCGACGCCCGCGGCGTCCGGCTGCTGCGTTACGCCCTGCCCGAGGGCGCCGAGGAGCAGACCGGCGGGACGTCATGAGCGCCGCGGACCAGGCCGTACCCATATCGCTCTGGCGTGACCAGAGGTTCCGTCGTTTCTGGGCCGGCCAGTCGGTCTCGCAGTTCGGCGACCGGATCACCGAACTGGCCCTGCCACTGATCGCGGTGGGGGCGCTGCACGCCTCGGCCCATCAGGTGGCGTGGCTGACCGCGCTCATCTGGGCCCCGAACCTGCTCGGGATCGTCCTCGGTGCCTGGGTCGACCATCGCGTCCACAAACGGCGCCTGATGGTTCTCGCCGACCTGGCGCGCGCCGCGGTACTGCTCTCCCTCCCCGCCGCCTATCTGCTGGAGGCGGTGACGCTGGGGCAGTTGTACGCCGTGGCGTTACTGACCGGCGCCGCAGCGGTGCTGTTCAACACCGCCTATCCGCCGTTCTTCGCCCACCTGGTGCCCCGCTCCTCCTACGTGGACGCGAACAGCAAGCTCAGTACCAGCCGGTCGGCGTCATACGTCGCCGGCC
Source organism: Streptomyces sp. NPDC059718 (assembly GCF_042733315.1). Lineage (NCBI taxonomy): Bacteria > Bacillati > Actinomycetota > Actinomycetes > Kitasatosporales > Streptomycetaceae > Streptomyces > Streptomyces sp. NPDC059718. Next base: position 58,805 of record NZ_JBHWGA010000056.1, on the reverse strand, counting down.
CGGCGATCGGTGGCGCTCTGATCCAGGCGCTGACCGCTCCCGTCGCCGTCGTCGTCGACGCCCTGACGTTCCTCGCGTCCGCGATTCTGGTCGGTCGGGTATCGATCGCCGAACCGCCGGCCGTCCCTGACCGAGCGGCACCCCCGCTGCTGCGGCGTGCCAGGGAGGGACTGGCGTTCGTCATCCGTCACCCGGTGCTGCGGGCGAGTCTCGGGTGCGTGGCGACCATCAACTTCTTCACCTTCGTCGCGGGCAGCGGACTGATGGTGCTGTTCGCCAGCCGGAACCTCGGACTGACCGCCGGAGTCATCGGCATGGCGTTCGGGATCGGTGCCACCGGCTCGCTCCTTGGCGCGGTGATCGCGCCGAAGGTCTCGCGAAGGCTCGGCATCGGCCGCAGCATCGCCGTGGGCGCTGTGCTGTTCCCGGCGCCGATCGCCATCGCCGCTGCCGCGGGCGGTCCCCTGTGGGCTCGCGTCGGAGCCTTGGCCCTGGCCCAGTTCCTCTCCGGCGTCGGCGTCATGCTCTTCGACGTCAACCTCAACTCCCTCCAGGCGGCGGTGATCCCCGATGGCATGCGCAGTCGGGTGGCGGGCGCGTACAGCACGATCAACTACGGCGTACGCCCCGTGGGCGCCGTCCTCGGCGGCCTCCTCGCCACCCTCATCGGCCTCCGGGTGACCCTCCTCGTCGCTGCCGTCGGCGGAGCGCTGTCGCTGCTCTGGCTGCTGCCCTCGCCGATACCACGCATCCGCGCCCTGACCCCAGACCATCCGGTAGCTCCGGACACCGATACGGACCGGGACGCGCAACCATCGCCTTCCTGACCCGCCTGGGAACCCCCCGGGCGGAACGTGGGCCTGGCTGCCGGAACGACTGCCCCTCACCGGCGCGGCTGCCACGCGCCGGTGAGGGGCGGTTGCCCGTGGGCGTCGCGGTCCGAAGGGTCAGACCCGGTCGGCCGCGATGAGCAGGTACTGGAAGCTGCCGTTGCGGTAGGCGGTCAGGAACGTGTCCTCGATGCCAGTGACCAGGTGGTCCGCCTGCTTGCGCAGCTCCCAGTAGGGGATCGCGGCCTCGGTCAGGTCCTCCACGTGGACCGGTACCAGACGGTGGCGCGCCATCGCCCGGAAGTACGCGGAGCGTGGGTGGATGTCGCAGATGTAGTGCGCGTTGATCAGGGACACCTCGCGCGAGGCCTGACCGTAGGTGTCGTTGTAGCAGCCGGTGACGGTCACGTACCGTCCGCCGCGGCGCAGCAGACGGGCGTGCTCGGCGAACAGCAGGTCCAGCTCGACGTACATGGTGGACTCGTTGTTCCAGGACGCCGCGTACCCGCCGGTCTCGAAGCCCGTGTCGAGCATGTTGCGGTGGTGGTAGCGGACCTTGTCGTCGATGCCCCGGGCACGGGCCTGGTCGTTGGCGAAGTCGGCCTGTTTGGTGGAGAGGGTGACCCCGTCGGCGTGGCAGCCGTAGCGAAGATGCGCGACGACGCTGCCGCCGCCGCGTCCGCAGCCGGCGTCGAAGACGCGGTCGTCCGTGGAGAGGTTCCCCAGGTTGGAGGCGAGCAGTTCGGCCTGGGCGTGCTCCAGGCGGTGCAGTTCGGCGGTGATGCGCTTGCGCCGCCGGTCGGGATCGGGTTCGTCGAGGACCGAGGTGTCGGCCTCACCGATGCCGTAGTGGTGGTGGTACAGGTCGTCGATCTTTCCGAGTTCGAGGTTGACCGGGTTCTCCTCGGCGTTCCAGTAGTCCGCGATCCGGCTCTGGTAGGTGGACTGGGCCGGGACCGGAAGGACCGCGGGCCGGACGGCAGGGGCGTGGGTCAACTGTTGCTCCTCGTGGTGCGGGTGCCATGTGCCGGTGGGTCACAGGCGGCGGTTACCAGTAGTCGGGCAGGTGGTAGCGGTGGCTGTTGGTGGCGTGCCACTCGTGGTTGCCGGACACCCAGGCGGCGAGGCCCCGGGCGTAGCGCTCCACGAGGGGCGAGGTGGCGGAGAGCAGGGCCGATTCCTCTTCGAAGGCCGCCATGATCGTGTTGTGGATCTCGACCGACCGGAGGTAGGCGGCCTTCAGCCCGCGCCGCTCGTTGGCGGCGACGACCTGGGGCAGGTTGAGGTGTGACGGGTCGCTGGCCAGTTCCTTGGTGAAGGAGTACAGGTCGTTGACGATCGTCGTGGCGTTGCAGGCCAGGGCCGTGATCCGCTGGATCTCGGGGCGGGCGTAGGCCTGCTCGGGCAGTTCGTAGCCGTCCACGGCGTCCACGATGGAAAGGCAGGGGCGGAAGTTGTTGAACTGCCGCATCACGAGGTACTCCCAGACCTGCGGCACGTAGCGGGTCTCCGCCCAGGCGGCCTCGGCCAGGTAGCCCAGGTGCAGCCGGGCGACGTCGTGCACGAACCGGTCGGTCTGGCTGGGTGTGGCCAGGACGGCGAAGTCCCGCAGCGCGAGGTGGTAGGAGCGCAGCGGGCCGTCCGCCCGGACACCTTGCCGCCACTCCTCCTCCAGTGCGGGGGTGCCGTGGTACGGGTCGAGTGCCGACTGGGCGATGACCAGGCGCCCGCCGAGGCCCTTGCGCGCTCCCCCGCGGCCCTCGTCCTCCTCGCAGTAGCAGGAGTCGACGATGTTCTCGGCGAGCAGCAGCTTGCCTGCGGCCGTGAGGCGCTCCAGGTCGGCGGCCCCCGGGTGCTGGAGCACGACGGCACGGCCGAACTGGAAGCCGGCGAAGTCGCCCTGCCAGGCCGCCGGGAACAGGTCGTTGGCGCGGGCCCAGGCCTCCACGCGCAGGTCGACCTCCTGCACCTTCTCAGGGTCGGCGGGCACCGCGGGCCGGTACAGCAGCCCGGGGATCGCGCCGTGGCGCCGCGCTCTCGCGCTGCGGGCGGGGCTGGGGGGTCCGGGCAGGGTGAAGGCGGTGGGGTGTGTGGTCACGGGATGCTCCAGGCCGTCATTCGGGGAGCCGGCCGACCTGGACGTTCTCCAGGATCCCTGCCGCGTCGGGCACGAGGATGGCCAGCGAGTAGTAGGCGGTGACGAGGTAGCTGATGATCGCGGCGGAGTCGATGCCCATGAACCGGACGTTCAGGCCCGGCTGGTACTCCTCCGGGATGCCGGTCTGGTGGAGGCCGACGACGCCCTGATCGGCCTCGCCGGTGCGCAACGCGATGATGCTGGTGGTCTGGTCGTCACTGATCGGGATCTTGCCGCAGGGCAGGATCGGGACCCCGCGCCACGCCGGCACGTCGTGGCCGTCGAGGTTCGCGGTGCCGGGCATCAGGCCGCGCCGGTTGCACTGCCGGAAGAAGGCGGCGATCGCCTTGGGGTGGGCGAGGAAGACCTTCGTCTTGCGGCGCATCGACAGCAGCTCGTCCATGTCGTCCGGGACCGGCGGGCCGGAGAAGGTGCTGACGCGCTGGCCGTAGTCGACGTTGTGCAGGAGGCCGAACTCCCGGTTGTTGACCAGCTCCCACTCCTGGCGCTCGCGGATCTCTTCGACGGTCAGGCGCAGTTGCTGCTCGGTCTGGTCCATCGGGTCGTTGTAGAGGTCGGCGACGCGGCTGTGGAGCCGCAGGACGGTCTGGGTGAGGGACAACTGGTACTCGCGCGGGGCGAGGTCGTAGTCCACGAAGCCGCCCGTCAGCGTCGGCTCGCCCACGTGGCCGGCCTGCACCGGGACGTCGGCCTCGCCCTTGCGGTTCATCGGCCGGTGCTGCCGGTCGACGTAGGACCGCAGATGCGCGCCGAGGGAGGGCGCACGCTGCGTGAGGTCCTCGACGGCGGCCCAGGGCATCGCGAGGACGACCCCGGCCGTCTCGGCCCGCACCGAGGCCGACCACAGCGGGTCGGGCTGTCCCACGGCCTCGTCGCCCAGTTGGTCGCCGTCCGTGACGACCCCGATGATCCCCTCGTCGCCGTACTTGCCGCAGGTGTAGCGGGTGAACCGGCCGCGGACGACCAGGTACACCTCCGTCACGGGCTGGCCGGCCTCGAAGAGCACCTGTCCGGCGCGCACCTCCTGGGGCCGGAAGTGGCCGGCGATGTCCCGCAGGACGTCCGTGTCGGCGTAGCCGCGCAGGATCGGCAGCTCCGTGAGCGACTGCGGGATGACGCGGATGTCGTCGCTCCCGTTGTGCTCGAAGTGCACACGGCCACGGTTCGTGCGCAGTTGGAGGCGTCGGTTGACCCGGTACGTGCCGCCCTTGACGTCCACCCACGGCAGGGCCTTCAGCAGCCACCGCGAGGTGATGGCCTGCATCTGCGGTTCGGACTTGGTGGTCGTGGCGAGCTGGCGTGCCGCGCGGGTGCTCAGGCTCGTGAGCTGCTCGGCCGCGGGATCAGGCGCGGGTTCTTCGACGGCGGGACCGGTGGCGCTGTCCAGTGTGGACACATTCCCTCCAGCAGGGCTGGTGAACGAACACGGGGCGACCGCCGCGGTCGGTGACGACGTGACGGCGGCGACCCCGTGATCCACTCAATCAGGACGGTCCGGGCGCGGGGTACGGCGTGAACGGGGCGGATCAGCGCTCCGGGGGTGGCAAACCTGCTGTTGGGGGCGGGGGTGGCCGACAGTGTGCTCCTGCGCCTCCGGACCGCTTCCGTGAGCCGTGTGACATCACCCTCCGGAGAAGATTGACCACCACGAAACCACCGCCCAAACACCCGGGACACCAAGACGCCGGGACATACGGCCCCCGACATCCCGGGCCCCGCCGCCGAGGGCCGAAGGCGTCCAGGCGAACGTCGGGCCTGGCCGGGCGTGAGGTCGGTCCACGACACCGGCGGTGGCCTCGTCCGTCCGGGTGACACGCTGCGCCACCACCCCACGCGGCGTGCCACGTCACCCGTGCGCGTCCGCACTGCACACCTAGGGTGACGCCCAGGAGGTGGCGGATGCGAGTGGGGTTGCACGCGCTCGGCATCGGTGACGGGGCCCGCCCGGAGGTCATCGGGGCGGTGGCCACGGCCGCGGAGACGCACGGCTTCGCCAGGCTCTGGTGCGGCGAGCACGTGGTCCTCGTGGACGCGCCCGCCTCTCATTACCCCTACTCCCCGGACGGCCGGATCGCCGTACCCGCGGACGCGGACTGGCTGGACCCGCTGCTCGCCCTCAGCTACGCGGCAGCCGTCACCAGCCGGATCGGGCTCGCCACCGGCGTGCTCCTGCTGCCCGAGCACAACCCGGTCGTAGTCGCCAAACAGGCCGCCACACTCGACGTCCTCTCAGCCGGACGCTTCTGCCTCGGGGTCGGGGCCGGCTGGTCGGCCGAGGAGTTCGCAGCGCTCGGGGTCCCCTTCGCCGGGCGCGGGCGGCGCGCCGAAGAGTACCTCGCCGCGATGCGCGTCCTCTGGACCGAGGATCCGGCCTCCTTCGCGGGCGAGTTCACCCGCTTCGACGCGATCCGGGTCAACCCGAAGCCCCTGCGCGGCGGCCGGCTCCCGGTCGTGGTCGGCGGCCACAGCGACGCCGCCCTGCGCCGCGCGGTCAGGCACGCCGACGGCTGGTACGGCTTCAACGTCCCGGTGGCCGACGTCGGCTCGCACGTGGCCGTCCTCGCCGACGAGTGCGCCCGACACGGTCGCGCCTTCGACGAGCTCACGGTCGCCGTCGCGTTGAGCGACGGCACGCCGGAGGATCTGCCGGGCCTCGCCGCGGCGGGCGTCTCGGAACTCGTCGTCGTCGGCGCACCCCCGAGCGGTCCCGACGCGGCAGCCACCTGGGTCGCTGAACTCGCCCGGACGTGGATCAGCCGGGCGGAGTGACCCTGGTGGGGCCGTCGGCGCAATGACCCGCAGACCCGGGCCCTAACGCTTCAAGCTCGCCAGGAGCGGATGCCGTTCGGCGGCGGTGAACACGTCGGCCTTGCCGCTGACGATGTCGCGGGCGAGTTCCACCGGGGCGTAGGGCGCGTTGAGGGTGTGGCCGCCGGCCGTCATGTAGGCCACCGCGGCCATCGCGCCGAACAAGGCGTTGCGAGCGGGGAGGGGGCGGAGCTGGATGATGGTGTGCATCAGGGCGGCCGCACGCCAGGCCTCGTCGTAGTCGGCGCCGAAGGCCGGGGTGTTCACGCGGTGCCGGGCGACGACAAGGATCACCCTGCGTTGCCTACCACGGACATTCAGTAGCCGACCGGGGGATCCCTCGCAGCTCAGCGGGTTCCGGCCGTCAGGCCACCGGGGCGTCGAAGTCGATCGGGTACCGGAACTGCCAGGCGTTCTTCTCGGGCTTCGTCAGCTTGAACATCGTCGGCAGCAGCGCGTCGCGGATCACCCGCGCGACCGGGCCCGCGGCCTTGCGGGCGTTGGTGCGGGCGGTCTCCTTGATGATCCGCTCCACCCTGGGCCGGCGCAGTTCCTCGTAGCGGGCCAACGCCTGAGGCAAGGGCAGGTCGCGCAGGCAGCGGGCGAGTTCGACGGAGCTCTCCGCGGCGAGCGAGGCGCCCTGGCCGGAACTGGAGGAGGGCGCATGGGCGGCGTCCCCGGTGAGGACCATCCGGCCGCGGCTCCAGCGCACCGGCTGCGGCATGCTCTCGGTGCTGCCGGCGAAGACCATCGTCTTGGGGTCGGTGGCCGCCAGCATCCGTCCGGCCGGGGTGGCGTCGCCTTCGCAGACCTTCGCCAGGTGTTCCAGCCAGTAGGCACCGCCGCGCTCGCGCTGCTCGTTGACCGAGAGCGGCTGCGCCACCGGCAGGTTGACGAACCACAGGCCCGTGCCGTCGGCGAAGACCTGCCAGGCGAAGAAGCAGCGCTTGCCGAAGGCCATGTGCATCATGCCGTCGGTGGGCGCGACTCCGGCGTCGGCGACCATGGCGCCGAACCCGGCCGTGCCCGCGAACCGCGGTGCGGAGGCGGTCGGGTCGATCAGGCCGCGGACCGTGGAGCGCAGTCCGTCCGCGCCGATGAGCACGTCCGCGGTCGCCGTGCTGCCGTCCTCGAAGCGCGCGGTGACACCGTCGGCGTCCTCGCTCGCGTCGACGATGCGCCTGCCGTAGACGGTGGCCACGCCCCGCTCCCCGGCGGCCTCGCGCAAGGTCCGGAACAGCTCCGCGCGGAACACGAAGCGCGTCGGATCGATACCGGGCAGCGTGCCGAACTCGGCCAACTTCCTGCCGTTCCAGCTCTGCAGCACCATGCCGTTCATCTCGGTGCTGACCGCGCGGATCGCGTCGCCCACGCCGATCGCGTCGAACGCCTGGAATCCGTTCGGCGCCAGTCCCATGCCGCCGCCGACCTCGTCGGCCGGGCCTTCGTACGCCTCGAAGACCGTCGCCTCGATGCCCGCCTGCTGGAGCGCCATCGCGGTGACGGGACCGGCGATACCGCCGCCGATGACCAGTGCGGAGCGGACCTTGCCATTCGTGGTGCCAGTCGAGTTCGTCATGACTGGATAGTTGCACTGCAACTAGTCTCTAGTCAACTAGTTCAACCGTGGGTAGCATCGAGCCATGAGCACTGCGCCCCGGAGTTCCCCCCTCGCCCTGACCGTCCTGGCCCTGCTGCACTACAAGCCGCTGCATCCCTACGGCATCCAGCGGCTGCTCAAGGAATGGGGCAAGGACCAGGTCGTCAACGTCGGTCAGCGGGCCGGCCTGTACCGGACCATGGAGCGCCTGCTCGCCGCCGGGCTGATCGCGGTCCGCGAGACGGGCAGGGACGCGCAGTACCCGGAGCGCACGGTCTACGAGGTCACCGAGACGGGCAGCGAGACGGCGCACCGCTGGCTCGACGAGATGCTCTCCACGCCGAAGCAGGAGTTCCCCGAGTTTCCCGCCGCGCTGTCGCTGATCATGATGTTGACGCCGGAGGCACTGCGGGATGCGCTCGGCCGCCGCGCCGAGGCCCTGGAGGCCGCCCTCACCAAGCACGACGCGGACCTCGCCCGGGAAACGGACAGCGGGCTGCCGCGGATCGCGACGCTGGAGCTGGGGTACGTGCGCACGATGACGGCGGCGGAGCTGGCATGGGTCCGGGGCGTCCTGGCCGATTTCGCCGACGGACGCCTGGCCTGGTCACCCGAGGAACTCCTCGCACACGCGGGCGACGACGGGTGACCGCCGGGGCGGCCGGGGCGGCCGGGCAGTGCCGCGTCACTTCCCGGCAGGGCCTCCGGTGCCCGGGGCCAGCAGCCCGCGCAGGACGTTGCCCTCCGTCGTCAGATAGCTGGAGCGGTAGTCGAAACGGCGCGCCCGGGCGAACATCAGGAAGTAGTACTTGGCGTTCTCGCTGAACCAGTACGCCGGGGTCAGGTCCCCCAGCTTCATCGGGGACGCCGTCACGTCCCGGACGACCGTGTAGCCGTTGCGGACCTTGCAGTAGCGCTCCTGACGGCCGAACATCTCGCGGGCACGGGCGCGGTACAGCTCCTTCCCGGTGGTGAGCCACAGGAGCAGACAGGAGTTGGCGTACTCCGGGCGCAGCGGATAGGACGGGTCGATCGCGCGCAGGGTGCGGTAGTCGAAGAGGTCCGGCGGCAGGCGGAAGGTGTCGAGCGCGGCGGTCCAGCTGTCGAGGTAGCTCTCGCCGCCGGCGAGGCGGCCGCTCTGGGCGAGCAGGCCGGCGTAGAAGGCGGTCAGCCCGGACTCGACGTGGCCGGCGGGGCGGCCCGTGGCCATCTGCGCCTGCCGGAACCACAGCCGCCCGGTGTCCCGGTCGGCGAGGTACCTGAAGATCCCGGCGGTCAGCGTGGTGTACCAGGTGTGCAGTTCCTCGTCGCCGTAGAGTGCCCAGCCGTGCCACAGACTCTCGTAGAAGGAGTCGACCGGCGGATCGAGGGTGGCGGTGGTACCGGTCCACGCCCCGGTGTCGACGTTCATGCTGGTGCCCACGAGGTCCAGCCGCGAGCGGCGTTCGTAGACGGCACGCAGCGCCCGCTTGGCCGCACCGTAGTAGGAGCGGTCGCCGGTGAGCCGGGACAACTCCCCGAACTCGGTGATGCAGGTGCCGATCTCGGCGAGGTAGTTGACCCCGCCGCCGACCGCGCCCGTGGAGAGGTTGACGTAGCGGTAGGGGGCGCCCGTGGGCGACTTGACGAAGGCGGGCATCAGCCGGTCCGCGAGGTCGCGGGCCAGATCCAGCAGCACGGGTTCCCTGGTCGCCAGGTGCCCCGACAGCAGCCCGCCGACCAGCCGGATGATCGATTCGAAGACCTGGACCGGCACGTCCTGATCGAGGACGAGTTCGTTGCGCACCCAATGGACGGCCGCGGCCAGGTCCTCGTCCAGCTCCATCAGGTACAGCGTGTCGAGCGCCTCGACGATCGTCAGGCCGAACGTGTGACCCCGGGCGAAGAAGTCCGCTCCGCGGCCACGCAGCGGCCGCAGCTCGTCACGGCCCCAGGCCAGCCGCCGGTAGGCGTCCCACGCGCGGCGGAACGAGGCGACGGCCTCCTCACCCAGGTCCGCGTACGGATCGGGCGCGGCGTCGGCAGCCGCACGCGGCACGGCCGGCACGGCGGCGACGGGCGTCAAGGCGGCGACGGCACCGAGCAGCCTGCGGCGTGACACTCCGCCAGGCCTCACGAAACTTCCCATAACCGCACACATGCCCCAAAAGCTGCCCCTCCTTGCCCGGCCCTGGGAGACATCACCACATTGACGGGACATCCTTCCGATGACCGGCTCAAGCGGCGACGCCGACCCCGTAGCGGTCAGGGGCTTTCCGCCACCGCGGCGGCGAGACGCGCCACGAGCGCCGCAACCGCGGCACGCAGCTCCTCCCCGCCCTCGACGCGGAAGGCGAACGGCACTCTTGCCAGCCATTCCTGCGCGTACATCTCCGGGTTGCGGGTACTGCCGACCAGCACGCATCCCTCCCCCGAGGGCTCCAGCCGCCCCATGGGCGGCCGGATCCACGGGGCCACCTCGGACAGGGGCGCGTCGAACACCACGCGGGTGGAGAACTCCCACCCCAGACCCAGGTTCTCCTCGAGCGCCGCCACCGGGTCCAGGCCCTCGGGCGGCTCGAATCCGTGACCGGTCGGCCGGACCGCACGGATCCGGTCGAGCCGGTAGGTGCGGATCGCGTCCGCACGATGGGAGTGGCACAGCACGTACCAGCGCCCGTAGCGGACGACGATGGACCAGGGATCCACCTCCGCCTCCCACTCGTTGCCGGCCTCACTGCGGTACGTGACCGACACGCGCCGCCGGGCCGCGACGGCGTCGACGAGTTCGCTGGTGATGGCCGGATCGGGGCGCGCCGCGTACGGGTCCCCCGCGGCCGACGCGTACTCCCGCAGCAGCGCCGCCTGTTGGCCGACGCCCTCCGGAAGCGCCTTGACGACCTTGCCCAGGGCGGCGCCGACCAGGTCGTCGGTGTCGGCCGCGGCCGGCTGCGCGCTGAGTACCGCCATCACCAGGCCGAGGGCCTCGGACTGCGTGAAGTGCACCGGAGGCAGCCTCGTCCCGCGTCCCAGCCGGTACCCGCCATGCGGCCCCCGTGCCGACTCCACGGGGATGCCGGCCTCCCGGAGGATCCCGACGTACCGGCGCGCGGCGCGCTCGGTGACGCCCAGCCGCACGGCGAGTTCCCCGGCCGTCGTACCGGGGCGGGTCTGGAGGATCTCCAGGGCGCGCAGCGCCCGCGCGGTGGGGCTCAGATCGTTCGGCACGGGAGCAGGTTAATCCCAATGAACCGGCAGTGGATCGTCCGGATCTCCTCCTACGGTGGCGTCCACGAACTTGGAGAAGGGAAACCGACCATGGACATCCTGCTCATCGGCGGCCTGTGGCTGAACGGATCCGTGTGGGACCGCGTCGCGCCCGCGCTGGAATCGCTCGGCCATCGCCCCGTGCCACTCACCCTCCCGGGCCAGGGGGACGGCTCCGTGTCCGCCACCCTCGACGAACAGTTGGCCACGGTGCTCGCCGCGGTGGACGCCGCACCCGGCAAGCCCCTGGTGGTGGGGCATTCCGCCGCCTCCACGCTGGCCTGGCTGGCTGCCGACCGGCGGCCGGAGCGGGTCGCCAAGGTCGCCCTCATCGGTGGTTTCCCGACCGCCGACGGTCAGCCGTACGCGGACTTCTTCGAGGTGACCGACGGCGTCATGCCCTTCCCCGGCTGGGGCCCCTTCGAGGGGCCGGACGCCGCCGACCTCGACGACGGGGCCAGGCGAGAGCTGGCGGCCGCCGCGATCCCCGTGCCCGCGGGCGTGTCCAAGGCAGTGGTGCGACTGACGGACGAACGGAGGTTCGACGTCCCGGTCGTGGTCGTATGCCCCGAGTTCACGCCCCCGCAGGCGCAGGAGTGGATCAACGCCGGTGACATCCCGGAGCTCGCCCGGGCCAAGCACGTCGACTTCGCCGACATCGAATCGGGCCACTGGCCCATGATCACCCAGCCCGCCGAACTGGCCCGGATCCTGGCCCGGGCAGCCGACGCGGCCTGACGAGGGGTCCACCGGGCCCGGACGCAGAGCGGCGGAGATCATCCGGACCGCGGTGGCCCAGGGTGACCCGCCGACCTGCAACGAGAACTCATACGTCGCGGCGGGCCCGCACGGCGCCGGTTCCCCGCAGGGGATGGAGCCGGGCGGGTGGGTGCTCGATCGGCAGGTCGGGGCGCCAGGTGGTCAGGCACTGGGCACTGGGGACGAACAGGCCGTTCGGGAGCCGGTCGAGCGGCCACCACCGCCAGTCGCCCACGCTCTCGCCGGGTTGGTCGGCCGGCTCGCCGTCCCATGCGGTGATCACCGCGGCCACGGTCGCCCGCAGCACGCCCTGGGCTTCGTCCAGGAGCAGGCCGAGCAGCTCGACGTCCTCCTCGCGTACGGTGCAGCCGGTTTCCTCCTTCACCTCACGGGCGGCGGTGCCGGCCAGGGACTCCCCCCTTTCCACCGAACCCCCGGGCAGCTCCCACGTACCCCGCCGGTGCCGGCCCAGCAGAAGACCGCGGGGGCCGTGGAGGATCGCCCCGACGCCGAGGGCGGTGTTCGGCGGCGGCGGGCCGGTGGTGCGGGGGCGGCTGGTGACCCGGGTGCGCCGACGTACGCGGAACAGGCGGCAGGACGTCGGGACACCCTCTTCCGGCGCGTCAAGGACCTCGATCCGCTCGACGACGAAGCCGTGCTCCTCCAGTAGGTCCCGCCACAACTCCGGTGTCAGGATCCACATCTGCACGATGAGCTGCCCGCCGCCTGCCAAGGGCAGGATCTGCGGGCGGGCCGTGACGGTGTCCGAGGGGCCCTGGCCGTCGGAGTCGGTGTGCAGGACCGAGAACACCAGCCTGCCGCCCGGTGCCAGCGCGTCCGCGACGGCGGGCAGCAGCCGGCGCGGGTCGACGTACGCGAAACCGTGGACGGAGTAGATCACCTCGTACGGATCCGCCCGCCGCAGATGGTCGACCGCGTCGGACAGGATCAGGCGCAGTCCCGGCACGGCGGAGTAGCGTGCGGCGGCGCGCTCGTACTGGGTGGGCGAGGCTTCGACGGCGTCGACGTCGGCACCGTGCGCGCGGACCAGATGGGCGGCATGCCTGCCCAGACCCGATCCGAGGTCCGCGACCCGCCGGCCGCGCACGTCGCCCAGGGCCTCCACGCCGTGCCCGTCCGGCCAGAAGCCCCAGGAGATGTCGTCCGCGTCGGGAACGTCGGTGCCTCTGGCCACGTGGTGGGCCCCGTAGGCGGTCCAGGCGTCGGCGTTCGTCACTTCCGCAGGATCCACAGTGCTGTCCTTACCCCACGGTGCGGCCGCGCCTGCCCATGACGGCCATTCGACACCACACCACGCGCCGCCGTCGATGAGCGTGCGTGCGCCGAAACCCGACGAGCCGTCAGATCACTTTCGCCGTCGCACCGTAGACATCCGACCTACTCACGTCGCGGAGCCTTGAACCTCACGCCGGAGATGGGGAAATCACGGACTAAAAGTCCATAAGATCAACAGCGGCGAGGGCAAAGGTCGGGTTAATTTGGCATCAGCCGTTGACATGGGCGAAACAAGTTGATTATTTATGAATACTTTTCGTGGGCTGCTGTGACCCTGGAAGGGAACCCTTGCCGTGTCCGCTTCTTCCCGACGTGACTTCCTCCGCCTGGCCGGCGCCACCAGTGGCGCTCTCGCCCTGTCGAGCGGCCTCTACCCGTTCGCCGCACATGCCGCTCCCGCCCGTCCGACCAGCGTGGACATCGTCCCGGAAGGGAAGGCCACGTCGATCTGGTACCGCACGCCCGCCAACGAGGCGCGCATCATCCAGGAGGCACTGCCGGTCGGCAACGGCCGGCTGGGCGCGCTGGTCGGCGGCGATCCGGCGGACGACTTCCTCTACCTGACCGACGGCGCGTTCTGGACCGGCGGCACCAACGACAACCTGACCGACGACGGCCAGTTGCCGTACGGTCCGGACGACTTCGGCAGCTTCGGCCTCCTGGCCAAGCTCCGGATCGCGCTGCCCGGCCACTCCGGCGAGGCGGTGAGCAAGTACCGTCGCCGGCTCGACCTGAGCAACGGCGTGGTCTCCGCGGAGTACCTGCACGAGGGCAACCTCCACCGGCGCGAGGTGTACGCCAGCCATCCGGACGACGTGGTCGTCGTCCGGCTCAGCGGCGGGCCGCACACCGGTACGGTCTCGCTGGCCGGCACGCACGGCGAGACCACCGCGGGCGGCAGCGGGCACGTGTCGTTCGCCGGGACGCTGAAGAACGGTCTGCGCTACGCGGCGGCGGTGACCGCGGTCAGTGCGTCGGGCCGGGTCAGTGTGGAGGGCGACAAACTGTCCTTCGCCGGGTGCCGGGAACTGCTGATCGTGGTGTGCGGCGGCACCGACTACTCCCCCGACGCCACGAAGAAGTTCCGCGAGCCGGGCACCGATCCCCTCGCGGTGGCCCGCGCCAAGATCGCCGCCGCGGCGAAGGTGCCCGGCAACGAACTCCTCAAGACCCACGTGTCCGACTACCACCGGCTCTACAACCGGTTCAGCATCGACCTGGGCGAGTCGTCGGCGCTGCAGCGGTCCCTGGACTCCTGGTCGCGCATCGCCGTGAGGTACACCGACGCGACCACGCCGGACCCGGAACTGGAGGCCGCCTACGTCCAGTACGGCCGCTACCTGACCATCACCGGCTCCCGCGACTGGCTGCCGATGAACCTGCAGGGCATCTGGGTGCACAACAACAACCCGGACTGGTACGCCGATTACCACACCGACATCAACGTCCAGATGAACTACTGGCTGGCCGACCCGGCCGGCCTCGGCGAGAACGCGTACGCCCTCGCCCGGTACTGCGTGTCCCAGCTGCCGGTCTGGACCGACGTCACCAAGCGGCTGTACAACGACGAACGCAACCGGTTCCGCAACAGCACGGGGAAGATCGCCGGCTGGGCGGTCGCCTTCTCCACCAACATCCACGGCGGCAGCGGCTGGGCCTGGCACCCCTCCGGCAACGCCTGGCTGTGCAACTCCCTTTGGCGGCACTACGAGTACAGCCAGGACCGCGCCTACCTGGAGCTGATCTACCCCGTCCTGAAGGGGGCCGCGGAGTTCTGGCAGGCGCGCCTGATCACCACCACGGTCACCGGCACGGACGGCACGTCCCAACAGGTCCTGATCGACGACACCTCCTGGTCCCCGGAACACGGTCCGGACGGGAAGGGCAACACCTACGGGCAGGAACTGGCGTGGGAGCTCTTCGAGGAGTTCAAGGCCGCCTCCCGCGTGCTCCACCGCGACACCGAGCTGGCCGCCGAGCTGAGCGCGATGCAGGCCAAGCTCTACCTGCCCCGGGTCAGCCCGAAGACCGGCTGGCTCGAGGAGTGGATGACCCCCGACAACCTCGGCGAGGTCACGCACCGGCACCTGTCTCCGCTGATCGGCTTCTACCCGGGCGACCGGATCGCCGCCGACACCAGCCCGGCGGAACTGCTCGAAGGGGTCCGTGCCCTGCTCACCGCGCGCGGCATGGACAGTTTCGGCTGGGCGTGCGCGTGGCGGTCGCTGTGCTGGTCCCGGCTGAAGGACGCGGAGAAGGCCTACCAGCTGTACCTGACGGTCCTGCGGCCGTCCATCACCAACGGCAACGGCACCTCCGCCAACTGGTTCGACATGTACAGCCAGGGCAGCTACACGATCTTCCAGATCGACGCGAACCTGGGCGGTGCCACCGCCGCGCTGGAGATGATCCTCTACTCTCGGCCGGGCGTCATCGAGCTGCTGCCCGCACTCCCCCAGGCCTGGGCGGCCAAGGGTTCGGTGACCGGCGTCGGCGCCCGCGGCGGCTTCGAGGTGGACCTGTCCTGGCGCAACGGCAAGGTGACCGAGGCCACCGTCCGCAGCACCGGCGGGACCGCCACCGAGCTGCGCGCCGGCGCCTTCCGCAAGCAGCTCACCCTCAAGCCCGGCAAGTCCGTGACGATACGCATCCCCTAGCCACGGTCTTCGTGACGGCCCGCCGGTCCCCCCGGCGGGCCGTTTCGCATTCCCGGTTCCGCTCCGCGGCCGCATCCGTGGCCCGGTGGGACGTCCGGCTCGCCGGTTCCAGCAGACGGGAAAAAGCAAAGGCAAGGAGACCTCTCTCCTCGCCACTCTCAAGGTATAGCGCACCGGGGGGCTTGCGGCAAGGCCCGGGGGGTGGCGCACAATCGTCGGCCGAAGCCACAACCTGCGGAAATGAGGGCACGACGTGCAGTACGTGATCGATCTGCCAGAGGTCGACGAAACGCAGGTCACTGTCGTCGGCGGCAAAGGCGCGCACCTGGGCGGGCTGTCGCGGATCGACGGCATCCGCGTGCCGGGCGGCTTCTGCGTGACGACGGACGCCTTCCGGCGGGTCATGGCGGAAGCCCCGTCGATCGACGACCGGCTCGATGAGCTGTCGCGCCTGGACCCGGACGACCGCGAGGCGATCCGCACGCTCAGCGCGCAGATCCGCCGGGCCATCGAAGGGATCGCCATCCCGGACGATCTCGCGGCGGCGATCGCCCGCCCGCTCACCCGGCTCGGTGAGCAGGCCGCCTACGCCGTGCGGTCCAGCGCGACGGCGGAGGACCTGCCGACGGCCTCCTTCGCCGGCCAGCAGGACACCTACCTGAACGTCGTGGGGCCGGCGGAGATCCTCCGGCACGTCAGCCGGTGCTGGGCCTCGCTGTTCACCGAGCGGGCCGTGACCTACCGCCGGCGCAACGGAATCGACCACCGTACGGTCCACATGGCCGTGGTCGTGCAGCAGATGGTGTTCCCGCACGCGTCCGGCATCCTGTTCACGGCCGACCCCGTCACGGGCAACCGGAAGCTCGCCACCGTGGACGCCGGCTTCGGCCTCGGCGAGGCCCTGGTCTCCGGCCTGGTGAACCCGGACGTCTTCACGGTGCGGGACGGCGAAGTCGTCACCAAGGCGATCGCCGCCAAGCAACGTGCCGTTCACGCCCTGCCGACCGGCGGCACGCACGAAGTGGCCATCGACGCGCAGCGGCAGGAGCAGCCGGCGCTGACGGATGCGCAGGTCGTACGGCTCGTGCAGCTCGGGCGGCGGATCGAAGCGCACTTCGGCCGCCCGCAGGACATCGAATGGTGCCTGGTCGACGACGCCTTCCAGATCGTCCAGAGCCGGCCAATCACGACGCTGTTCCCCATCCCCGAGGCCGGGGACGAGGAGAACCACGTCTACGTCTCCGTCGGCCATCAGCAGATGATGACCGACCCCATGAAGCCCCTGGGGCTGTCCATGTGGCAGCTGACGGCCATGGCGCCGATGCACGCGGCCGGCGGGAGGCTGTTCGTCGACGCCACCCGGCGCCTGGCCTCACCCGCGAGCCGCGCCGCCCTCCTGGACGTCATGGGGAAGGGCGATCCACTGGTCAGGGACGCCCTGGAGACCGTCCTCGACCGCGACGACTTCGTACCGTCGCTCCCGGACGCACCTCCCGGCGGGCTCCCGTTCGGCGCTGCTCCCGCCCCGATCGAGACCGATCCGGCCATCGTCACCGAGCTGATCAAGCGCAGCCAGGTGTCCATCGCCGCCCTGGAGCGCGACATCCAGGCGAAGACCGGCCCGGCGCTGTTCGCCTTCCTGCTGGAGGCCTTCGAGGAGCACAAGCGGGCCCTCGGTGATCCGCTGAACATGCAGGCGATCATGGCGGGGATGGAGGCCACCTGGTGGCTCAACGACAAGCTGCAGGAGTGGCTGGGCGAGAAGAACGCGGCTGACACACTCACGCTGTCCGCCCCCGACAACATCACGTCGGAGATGGGACTGGCGCTGCTCGACGTCGCGGACGTGATCCGCCCGCACGCGGAGGTGGTGGCGTTCCTGCAGGGCGTACAGGACGAGGGCTTCCTGGACGAGCTGCCGAAACTCGCGGGCGGGACCAAGGCGCGCGACGCCATCGAGACCTACCTCGACCGGTACGGCATGCGCTGCGTCGCCGAGATCGACATCACGAGGCCGCGCTGGCGCGAGCGCCCCACCGCGCTCGTGCCCGTGATCCTCGACAACGTCAGGAACTTCGAGCCGGGCGCCGCCGAGCGACGCTTCGAGGAAGGTCGGCAGAAGGCGCAGGAGAAGGAACAGGACGTGCTGTCACGCCTGCGGGCCCTGCCGGACGGGGACCGCAAGGCCGACGAGACCAAGGGGATGATCGACCGGGTCCGAACCTTCATCGGGTACCGGGAGTACCCGAAGTACGGCATCGTCAGCCGCTACTTCGTCTACAAGCGGGCCCTGCTGGAGGAGGCCGAACGCCTCGTGCGGGCCGACGTGCTCGCCGACAAGGAGGACGTCTTCTACCTCACGTTCCAGGAATTCCACGACGTGGTGCGCTCGCACCAGGTGGACGCCCCGCTCATCCAGCAGCGCAAGGACGCCTTCCGGTCGTACCAGGCGCTCACACCGCCCCGGGTCCTCACATCGGACGGCGAGGCCCTCACCGGGGCGTACCGGCGCGACGACGTGCCGGCCGGCGCCCTGATCGGCCTCCCGGTCTCCGCCGGGACCGTCGAGGGACGTGCCCGCGTCATCCTGGACATCGCGGAGGCCGATCTGGAGGCGGGCGACATCCTGGTCACGACCTTCACGGACCCCAGCTGGTCGCCGCTGTTCGTCGCCATCGCGGGCCTGGTGACCGAGGTGGGCGGTCTGATGACCCACGGCGCGGTGATCGCCCGGGAGTACGGCCTGCCGGCCGTCGTGGGCGTGGACCAGGCCACCCGGCGGATCCGGGACGGGCAGCGGATCCGCGTGCACGGAACCGACGGGTACGTCGAGATCCTGCCCTGACGGAGAGGGGGTTGTGCGCCGGGAATCGGGCGCACAACCCCCCGCACCCATCTCGGGACCCACGCGTGCGGCGTTACGCGGCGGGGTGGGGGGACAGGAGCCGGGCGAGCCAGTCGGTGCGGGTCCGGCGGGCCGTGGCCGAGATGCGCGCCTGCGGGTACAGGGCGTCGAAGCCGTGGAAACCGCCTGCCCAGACGTGGAGTTCGGCTTGGCCGCCAGCCGCCCAGATGCGGGTGGCGTAGTCGGTGTCCTCGTCGCGGAAGACTTCCGCGGAGCCGGTGTCGACGTAGGTGGTCGGCAGGCTTGAGAGGTCGTCGGCCAGCGCGGGCGAGACGTACGGGGACACCTCGTCGCCGGTGCGGTCACCGAGGACCGCGCGCCATCCGAACGCGTTCATCTCGCCGGTCCAGACGCCGGGCCCGCCGGAGTACTGGCGGCTGGAGACGGTGGTGTCGCGGTGGTCGAGCATGGGGCAGATCAGCATCTGGGCGGCGATGGCGGGGGTGCCGAGGTCGCGGGCCAGCAGGGTGACTCCGGCCGCGAGTCCACCGCCCGCGCTGGCACCGGCGACCACGATCCGGGCGGGGTCGATACCCAGTTCCTCGGCGTGTTCGGAGATCCAGAGCAGGCCCTGGTAGCAGTCCTCGACGAGGGTGGTGCCGGTGGCCTCGGGGGCGAGCCGGTAGTCCACGGAGGCGACGACCGCGCCGAAGGTGTCGAGCCACTCCAGCGGCATGTCGATCTTTGACATCCTCCCCGTCCTAATGGACGGGGATTCCTGGCTCACGTGGGCTGGGGACCAGCGGTCCTCCAGCGCTTACACGATCGGCACCAGCCGGGTTGAGACCAGCCCGGACCAGCATCACGCGGGCGGAGTTCTTGTCCCTGGGGGACACGGCTCCGCACGCGGTGCAGGTGTAGGTACGTTCCGAGAGTGGGAGTGCGTGCTTGGTTCTCGCTCCGCACGACGCGCAGTCCATGGTGGTGTGCGCGGGATGCACCAGGCGGACGTCCCGCCCGTGCTTGCGGCCCATCTCGATCAGAGCCGTCTTCGTGGCGCCGATCGCGGCGTCCGCCGCCTTGCGCGCCATGGTCGTCTTCGCGAGGAACTTCGGCCGGAAGTCCTCGACCGCGATGACGTCGTGGTCGCGCACGACGCGCTTGGCCCACTTGCGGGCGGTGTCCTGCCGCCGGCGCGCCACCTTCTTGTGCAGCTTCGCCGTCTGGTGCCTGGCCTTGCGGTAGCCCCTGGACGCGGACTGCCCACGAGCAGGCTTACGGCGGGCCATCATCTTCTGGTACCGCGCGAGACGCTGCGCGGCGGTCTTGCCGTGCCGGGCGTGCGGCAGGTCGTGGGCGTCGCTGGTGGTCGTCGCGGTCTCACGCACGCCCCAGTCGATACCGATCACGGCGCCGGTGGCAGGTAGCGGCTCCGGGGTAATGGCGATGACGAACGAGGCGTACCAGTGGCCGAGGCGGTCCCGGTACACGCGTACCGACGTGGGTGCGGACGGCAGGTCGCGGGACCACACCACCGTGAGCACGATGCCACCGGCCAGGTGCAGACGTCCGTCCTTGAGCCTAAAACCCCGGGTGGTGTAGTTCAGTGTCGGCGCGGCCTCCCGCTTGCGCTTGATGCGGGGCATCCCGGCCCGCTGCCTCATCGGCAGCCGCGTCGCGATGTCCTTCAACGCCTTGGTCCGGGACTTGGCGAAATCCCGGATGACCTGCTGCTGCGGCACCGAACTGCCCTCCCGCAGCCACGCCATCGACCGCCGCGCCTCGGTCAGCATCCTGTCCAGCTGCGCGGGGCCGCACGTGATCTTCTGCCCGGCACTCTTGTTCAGGCCGTGGACCTTGCGGGACACGGTCACGCACTCGTTCCACACCCACCGGCAACGCGCCCACTCCGCCTCCAGAGCGGCACGCGCCGTGGACGACACACGCAGCCGGTAGGTGTACCGGGCATGCCCGACCCCCTGCTCGGCCACCACGGTCGTCGTCATGCTCCGGAACCTAACAGCCCCCACCGACAATGGAAGAGAGCGCATGTCAGGACGGATATGCAGAGAGCTCCGCCGCTTCGCGGCTCCGGCTCAAGGACCCATTCCTCCCCGGCCTGAAAGCCCGGGCATCCATGTCGGCCAGGAGATCACGCAGTTCGGGGTCGAGGGCGGGTCGCGGCGTGGTCGTGGAGGTGGTCGCGGGCATGCTCGCGCTCATGGTCGTGGGCCTTTCGTGAGGTGGTGACGGACGGCAGGTCGGGGACGGGGTCACCCGGGCAGCGGCTTCCGGCTTCAGAAGGCGGCCTTGCCGCGGACCGGGACGTAGTCGGTGTACGCGGGCTCTTCGGCCAGCAGTCCGGCGATCTGCGCCACGATGGCCTGGGCGGCCTCGCCGGCGAAGATCCGGTGGTGGTCCTCCTCGCTGGTCCATCCCTCGGTGACGTGGACGACGTCGGGATCGGAGGCGGAACGGGAGACGAGGTAGACGAGGCAGTGTTCGCTCGCGCCGGGGCTGCCCTCGTTCAGCCCGGTCAGCAGCAGGTCGACCAGCCGGTCGCCCGTGCCGGGCCTGGCGGTCAGGGTGGCGTTGAAGCCGTACTGCGCAATCATGGATTCCTTCTTCCCGGTGATGGAGTGGGGTGGTTCCATTGAACCGAGCTGACCTGCGGAAATGTTAGAACGATGCTCGCTCGTCCTTGCACGTTCCTCTCATGCAGGGGAGCTGTCGTACGCGATGGTGCTGCAATGGGCGCATGCCCTTCGAAGAGCTCCGCACCCTGCTGGCCCGGCACGCCCGCCCCGACTCGACCACGGACATCGACGGCGTCCTGGTCTCGAGGGTGGACCGGCGGGATCCGCCGGCGCCCTCGACGTCCGGCACGGTGCTCGCGGTCATCGCCCAGGGCGCCAAACGCCTCGCGCTGGGCGACCGGGTCTACGAGTACGGCCCCGGGCAGTACCTGGTCGCATCCGTCGACCTGCCCGTGACCGGGCAGTTCACCCAGGCGGACCCCGACCGGCCGGCGTTGGGCTTCGGGCTCACGCTGGAACCTTCCTCCGTCGCCGAGTTGCTGTTGCAGGCCGGCCCGGGGGACATCCCCCGGGCCGGCGGGAGCGCCCCGTCGGGGATCGCCGTCAGCGACGCCCCGGCGGCGCTACTGGACGCGGTGGTCCGGCTGTTGCGCCTGCTCGACGAACCCCGTGACCGCGCCGTGCTGGCCCCACTGGTCAAGCGCGAGATCCTGTGGCGTCTGATCACCGGCGAGCAGGGTGCGGCGGTGCGCCAGCTCGGCCTGGCCGACAGCGGCCTCAGCCACGTCTCCCGTGCCGTGCGCTGGATCCGCGAGCACTACGCCGAGCCGTTCCGGGTCGAGGACGTGGCGCGTCGCTCCGGGATGAGCGTCTCCGCCTTCTACCGCAACTTCCAGGCGGTGACCGCGATGAGCCCGATCCAGTTCCAGAAGCAGATCCGGCTACAGGAGGCACGACTGCTGCTCGCCACCCACCCGGGCGACGTCACCGGGGTCGGCCAACGCGTCGGGTACGACAACCTCTCGCAGTTCAGCCGCGAGTACCGCCGCCAGTTCGGCGCTCCCCCGAGCCGGGACGCCGCGCGCATGCGGAACACCGCGCACACCCCGTAGGCGCGCAAGGAAGCGGGAACGAGGGCCCATTGAGGCCGCCCAGGCGATCCCGGCTTGACGTGTCGTCAGTGACGGCCGGCGGCCCGGCGTTGTTCGGTACGCGACCGGCTATCGGGCGGCGGCGTTTCCTTCGTCCGTGCCGACGGTGGCGTTTCCGCCGCACTCCTCCATGGGCGGCCCTCACGCCGCGCATCACCAGTATGGGTGATATCCGCTGCGGTCCCCTGATCCAGGGAGCCGGCTGTTCGTCGCGTGAATGGGGTAATCGGCGCCATGCGCGCGCGATCGCGCGAAACATTCATTGACGCATCACCGCGCGGCCGATGAGACTCCATTTCCGGTAAAGAATGTGCAAGGGGCAACTATGAAGTCGTTCGTGCATAGAGGACAGATCACTAAGGTGGTCTTCGGCAGCGGAACGCGCAAGCGGCTCGCCGACGAGGTCAGGGCGCTGGGACGCGGCCGGGCCCTCATGCTGTGCACCCCCGGCCAGACCGACCAGGCCCGGGAGGTGAGCGAGCTCCTCGGCCCGCTCGCCGCCGGGGTGTTCGACCAGGCGGCCGCGCACACGCCCGTACCGGTCACCGAGCAGGCGGTCCACGCGGCCCGCGCGGCCGGCGCGGACTGCCTGGTCGCCGTGGGCGGCGGCTCGACGATCGGCCTCGGCAAGGCCGTCGCGCTGCGCACCGGGCTGCCGCAGCTCGCCCTTCCCACCACCTACGCGGGTTCGGAGATGACCCCGATCCTGGGCGAGACCCAGGGCGGCGCGAAGACCACCCGGCGGCTGCCGGAGATCCTGCTCGACACGGTCGTGTACGACGTCGACCTCACCCTGACCCTGCCCCCGCACGTCGCCGCGGTCAGCGGGCTCAACGCCTTGGCGCACGCCGTGGAGGCGCTGTACGCCCAGGACGGTGACCCGCTCGCCTTCCTCACCGCCGGTGAGGCCCTGGACGCCCTGGCCGCGGCCCTGCCGGCGATCCTTCGGGATCCCGCGGACACCGAGGCGCGCGCCGCCGCGCTGTACGGGGCATGGCTGGCGGGGACCTGTCTGGGCACCGTCGGCATGGCCCTGCACCACAAGGTGTGCCATGTCCTCGGCGGTTCCTTCGGCCTGCCGCACGCGGAGACCCACGCCGTCGTGCTGCCCCACGTCATCGCGTACAACGCCCCGGCGGCCGGGGCGGCCATGGCCCGGATCGGCCGGGCGCTGCCCGGCGCCGACCCCGCCACGGCGGTCTTCGACTTCGCGGGCGGCATCGGCGCGCCCCGGGCACTGCGTGACCTCGGCATGCCCGAGTCGGGCATCGGCGAGGCCGCCGACCTGATCGTCCGGGACGGCTACTGGAATCCGCGGCCGGTGCGGCGGGACGCCGTGCGCGACCTCCTGCAACGGGCCTGGGCGGGCGAACCGCCGCACCGGGCCGCCGACGACCATTCCTCCGACCCGACGGGAGCCCGTCATGCGTGACCTCACCGATTCCACCATCACCGGGGCCGTCGTCTCCACGGTCAGCGGCGCGAAGGACGACCGCCTCGCCGAGATCCTCGAGTGCCTGGTCCGGCACGCGCACGACTTCGTCCGTGAGACCGGCCTGACCGAGCAGGAGTGGGCGCGCGGCGTGGACTTCCTCACGCGTACGGGGCAGAAGTGCACCCCCACACGGCAGGAGTTCATCCTGCTGTCCGACGTGCTGGGGATCACGATGCTGGTCGACGCGCTCGGCAACCGGCGGGCGGAGGGATCGACGCAGAACAGCGTCCTCGGTCCCTTCTTCCGTGACGACCGCCCGCAGGCGGCCGACGGCGCCGACATCTCCGAGGGGCTGCCGGGCACGCCCTTGTTCTTCGAGGGACTGGTGACCGACGACCACGGCGCGCCGGTCGCGGACGCGGGGATCGACGTCTGGCACAGCGACGCGGACGGCCACTACGACGTGGACGTCCCCGGCCTGTCCGACCCGGCCATGCGGGCCCTGCTGCGCACCGACGGCGAGGGGCGCTTCCGCTTCCGCTCGATCCGCCCGTCGAGCTACCCCATCCCGGACGACGGTCCGGTGGGCGAGATGATGCGCGCCACCGGCCGGTCCGTGATGCGGCCGGCGCATCTGCACGTCGTGATCGCCGCCGAGGGGTTCCAGCGTGTGACCACGATGCTGTTCCCCTCCGACGACCTGTACCTCGACCAGGACCCGGTCTTCGGCGTCAAGCAGTCGCTCGTGACGCAGTACGCGGGCCACCCGGCCGGCACCGGCCCGTACGGCACGCTGACCGACCAGCCGTACACGCTGCTCCGTCACACCTTCGTGCTCGAGCCGGGACGGTCGGCTCATGACCCACGGCCTTCCTGACGGGCGGCGCCCGGCCCTGCCGGACCTGCCGGCGCACGTCGTGCCCCGGCCGCGGGTGACCCGCCGCGTCCTTCAGGCGCTGGCGGGGCATCCGGTGCTGGTCGTCGCGGCCTCCGCCGGGGCGGGCAAGACCACCGCGGTGCTCCAGGCGGCACGGGCCCTGCCGGGCCCGGCCGCCTGGATCCCCCTGGGCGGGCTCCCCGCCGGGGACGGCGCCGGTGAGGTGCTCCGCGGCCGTCTGGCGGAGGCGGTGTCCGGCGCCGGCGCGGGGCCGCCCGTGCTCGTGGTCGACGGGCTGGAGCACGTCGCGGGCCGGGCCACGGCCGAGGAGGCGCTCACCGCGCTCGTCGTGGAACCGCCGCGGGGGCTGCGGCTGGTGCTCGTCACGCGCGCAGAGCCGCCCCAGGGCGTCGGAGGTCTCGCAGACGTCCATCGCGTGGCGTTCCTCGACGACACCGACCTCGCCTTCGACGTCTCCGAGGCGGCCCGCGCCCTGCGTCCCACCGGGCAGGACGGCCGGGCGCTGTTCCGGGTGCGGGCCACCGGGGGCTGGGTCACCGGGGTCCTGCACGACTGGTGGGCCACGGACCCCGCGGCCGCGCCGGGCAGGCTGGACCTGCTCTCCTCCGACCTGCTGCGGCAACTCACCGAGGACGAGACGGCGCTGCTCGTGGCCACCAGCGTGCTGGACGAGGTGACCGCCGAGTCCGCCAACGCGCTGGGGCTGTACGGGCCGGACCGGGTCATGGCCTCCCTCCGCCACCGCCGGCTGCCGCTGACCTGGTCCCGCGACGGCACCTGCATGCGGGCGCTGCCACGGTTCCGTCAGTATCTGCTCAAACGCGCCGACGCCATGGAAGTGGGCGCCCGGCGCGAGCTGAGACGCCGGCACGCCGCGTTGCTGGAGACGGCGGGCCGTCACGAGGACGCCGTGACCGAGCTGCTGATGGCCGGGGAGTCGGCGGCCGCCCGGCGCGCCGCAGAACAGGTCCTGCCCGGCATCCTGGACCGGCTGGACCTGACCACGGCGGAGAGCTGGCTCGACCGGATGCGGCCGGTGCCCGGGCCGCCCGCCCCGGGGCTCGCGTCCGCCGCGCTGCGCGTCGCGTTCGGCCGCGAGCAGTGCTGGCGCGGGCTGCGGCTGGCCGACCACCACGGACCGTCCTGGTGGGGCCGGCTGCCCGAACAGCCCGGCGGCAGCGAGGACCTGGCGCTGCTGGTGTGGTGCTTCTGGCACGCGGGCAGGCTCGACGAGGCCCGGCGGATGCTGCGGGTGATGCCCCCCGGCCGCCACCGCGACATCGCCACCGCCCTCATGTCGCTGGCGGACGGCGGCCCCCTCACCCCGCTCCCGGACCTGCGGGCCGACGCCGCGGGCCCGGTCGAGGTCATGCTGATGCGGATCGCCTACATGGGCGGACGGCTCGCCGAGCTCCAGGACGATCCCGCCCCGCCCGGTGCCTGGCGCCGGGCGACCGGCGCCCCGTGGACCGTCGCCGCGCTCCGCGCGACCGGCCGCATCTCCCAGGCCGGCGAGATGTACGCGTCCCTCGGGGACGGACCCCGGCCGGTGTGGCTGACCGCCATCGACGACGTGGAGCTGATGGCCGACCTCGGACGGCGCGAGGAGGCCTGGGCCGCGCTGGCGGCCGGACGCCCGGCCATCGCCGCGACCGGCTCCCGCGTGTACGAGATCCTCAGCCTGCTGCTGGAGGCCAAGCTCGCGCTGCGGCTCGACCGCGACCTGGCGCGGGCCGCCCGGGCGCTGACCGCGGCCGGCCGTCGGGGCAGCGCCCGCTACGCCTTCACCGGGGAACTGTCCGGCACGTGGCGCGGCCTGCAACTGCTCCTGGCGGGCCGTGACCAGGAGGCGGCCCGCCAGCTGGCCGACGCCGTCGCCGCCATGACCGTGGGCGACCGGCTGCTGGAACTGCCCACCGCGGCCGTCTACTTGAGCGAGGCGATGTGGCGCGCCGGTGACGTGGAGGCCGCGGACGCCGCGGCCGACCTGGCCCTGGGGGTGGCCGCCGCCCACGGCGGCCGCCACCTGCTGCTGCAGGCGCTGGACGACATGCCGGCGGTCGCCGTGCGCAGGGCCGACGCCGAGCCCTCGCACTCCTCGCCCTGGCACGAGCTGGTGGCGGCGCGGTCCTCCGGTCCGGCGCTCAGCGCCCCCGCCGCACCGCGGCTGGTCCTCGAGGAGTTCGGCGCGGTCCGGCTGTCCGCGGACGGGCGGGAGGTCCACCCGCGCCTGGCCAAGAGCACCGAACTGCTGGCGTTCCTGCTGGCCAGGACCGCCGCGACCGCGCGGCGCCCGCTGCTGCTGAGCGCCTTGTTCCCCGGCCGGAGCGACGCCGCGGGGCGCAGCTACCTGCGGCAGGCGGTGTACCGGCTGCGGGAGGTGCTTCCGGAAGGGCTGGCGCTCCTGCAGGACGGCGACGTCTACCGGCTGACGCCCGAGGTGTCCGCGGCGGGCTCCTCGGGCACCTTCCGGCGGCTGCTGGCCGAGGCCGGCAGGCAGGACGGCGAGCACCGGCTCCACACCCTGCTGCAGGCGCTGCGGACCGCGGGGCGCGGCCCGTACTTCGAGGGCGTGTCCACGCCGTGGCTGGACGCCCGGCGCGAGGAAATGGCGGCCGCGCTCATCCAGGCGCAGGTCGACGCCGGCGCCGTCGCCCTGCGTCTGGGCCGGATCCGTGAGACGCGGGAGCTGGCGGGAGCGGCGCTGGAACGTGATCCGTACCGTGAGCAGGCCTGGCGGCTGGCGCTGGCCGGCGCCGAGGCGGCCGGGGACGACGACGAACTCATCGAGCTGTACCGGGGTTACCTGCGGGCCATGGCCGATCTCGGCGTGCGCCCGTCGGAAGAGATGAGACGCCTGGTCGAGCGGCTGCGCCGATGAGCCGTGAACCCCCGGCCACACTGCGGTTTCCCTCCTATTAACAGGTGGCGGCGCACAGTTCACCACGTCCACCAGGGCTCGGCACACTCCTTCCCGGAGGTCTCCCATGACTGAAACCCTCGACATGACCGTCGCCTTCCGCGCCACGATGGGACGCCTGGCCACCGGGGTCAGCGTCATCACCACGCGGACCGCAAGCACCCCCGTGGGCATGACGGCCAGTGCGGTCTCCGCACTGTCGCTGGACCCGCTGCAGCTGATCGTGTGCATCGGCAACCACCTGTTCACCCGCACCGCGATCGCCGAGCACGGCCGTTTCGCCGTCAACGTCCTGGGCGAGGACTGCGAACACCTGGCCCGCACCTTCTCCGCTCCGGTGAAGGACCGCTTCGCGGGCGTGAGCGTCGACGAGGACCACGGCGTGCCGGTGCTCAAGGAGGCGATCGCCACGATGGTCTGCGACGTCTCCCAGGCGCTGCCCGGCGGCGACCACACCATCTTCGTCGGCGACGTCCGGCACTTCGAGCACAAGACGCAGGCCCGTCCGCTGCTCTATTTCGCGGGCGGATTCGGCGTCCTGAGCTAGGTCCTGTCGTCACAGTCCCCCCGGTGCCCGGTGCCGTGTCGTGCCCGCCGGGCACCGGGGACCCTACGGCCCGGTGGGAGGCTCCATGAACACCATTGCCGAGTACAAGCTCCACCCGCCCGCGCGGCCACGGCAGTTCGTGCCGCGGCCGCGGCTGCTGCGTCGTCTGGACGCCGCGGTGGAGCCCGTGGTCGTCGTCTCGGCGCCGCCGGGCGCCGGGAAGAGCTTGCTGCTCGCCGACTGGGCCCGCGCCCTCCAGGCCCGTGACGGCCAGGTGGCGTGGCTGGAGCTGGACGCGTACGACAACACCCCGGCGCGGCTGTGGGCCGGGATCCTCACGGCGCTGCGCCCGTTCCGGCCGGGGCTGCCCACTCCCCCGCCCGCCGCGGCATGGACGCTGGAGGTCTGGGTCCAGGACCTGCTGCCCCGCATCCTGGCGGCGCCGGCGGGCGGATCGCCGCTCACCCTGGTGCTGGACGGGGTGGAGTGGCTCACCGACCAGGCGGCCCTGCGCTGCCTGGGGGACTTCCTGACCGCGCTTCCCGCGGGCATGCGGGCCGTGCTGGCCACCCGCCACTTCCCCGGGGCGCCGGTGCCGGCGCTGCGCGCCCGGGGGCTCGCCGCCGACCTCGCGGCGGACGAACTGCGCTTCACCCCTGAGGAGGCGGCCGCCCTGCTGGCGAGCCGCTCCGGCGGCCCGGTGGACGAGCGGAGCGTGCGCGAGCTCTACCACCTGACCGAGGGATGGGCGGCGGGCCTGTGCATGCTGGGGCGCACGCGCGCCGGGGCCGCGGCCGGCGCCCGTCCCGGCGGGCCTGCCGTCGACGGCGCCCGCGCGGTCGCCGACTACCTCGGCACCGAGGTCCTGGACCGGCTCACCACCGAGCAGCGCGCCTTCCTGCTGCGCACCAGCGTCCTGGACGAACTGAGCCCGGAGTCCTGTCATGCCGTCACGGGCAGCGACCGGGCCGGAGTGCTGCTGCGCGACCTCGCGCGGACCGTGCAACTGCTCGTGCCCTCGGGTACGGCTGCGGGGGCCTACCGGCACCACCCGGCGTTGCGCGCGCTGCTGTCCGGGGTCCTGGCCACCGAGCAGCCCGGTGGGGCCGCGGCACTGCACCACGCGGCCGGGCACTGGTACGGCGAGCGGCGTCGGACGACGCCCGCCGTACGGCACTTCGTGGAGGCCGGCGACACCCCCGGCGCGCTGGCGGCCGTCCTGCAGGCCTGGGAGGAGACCCTGGCCGCGGGCCGGACCGCGGACGTCGCACGGTGGCTGCGCATGCTGCCGGCTCGCGCGGTCCGCGTCGACGCCCGGCTGTGTGTCGTGGCGGCGATGACCGCGTTGTGCGAGGGCGATCCCGAGGCGGCCGAGCGGTGGCTCGACGTGGCGAAGGCCCGGCCGTGCGGGCCGGGCACCGTGGGGGAAGGGGGAACGGTGGCGCAGGCGGCGGCCGTTGCCCGTGCCCTCGTCCGCTGTCTGCGGGGGGAGGGCCCCGCTCAGGTCCGGCTCGACGGGGCGGACGTGCGCCGTCCCGCCGCGCTGACCGCCTGGCGGGCGCTGGCCTGCGTCGCCCAGGGCACCGCACTGCTGTGGCAGGGGCGTACGCAGGAGGCGGACGCCCGCCTGGCCGAGGCGGTCCGCGACGCGCACGGCGCCCGGCACTCGCTGGTCCTCGTCCGCGCCCTGGGCTCGCGGGCCCTGTGCGCGTATCTGGACGGGAAACGGGAACGGGCGCGCACCCTGGTGGAGCAGGCGCTGGACACCGCCCGTGCCGACGGACTGACCGGCCACTTCACCGCCGCGCCCGCCCATCTGTGCCATGCGGGACTGCTGTTGGAGGACCTCGCCCGCACCGAGGCCGCCGAGTCCCTGTCCGGCGCGACACGGGCGCTGACGGCGACCGTCCACGGCGGCGAGCCGCACTTGTGGGCGCTGGCCGGCGTCGTCGCGTCGGGTCTGCCACGCGGCGTTCGCGGCGCCGTCCCCGTGTCCGTGCCCGAGGAAGGCGGTGCCGTTCCGGAGGTGCTGGGCGGTCTGCTCGCGCGCCTTGGCACGGCGCGGCCCGAGCCGGCCACAACAGCAGCACCGGTGCCGCGAGCGCGGGACCTGTCCCCCGGGGAACGCCGCATCCTGCGCGCCTTGTGCGGTCCGCTGACGCTGCGGGAGATCGCCGCCGAGCTGCACGTGTCCCGCAACACCGTGAAGACCCAGGTCAGTTCCCTCTTCCGGAAGCTCGACGCGCACAGCCGCAGCGGCGCGGTGGCCCGGGCCCGGGAGTGCGGTGTGCTGCATCCCGGGCCCGGCACCTCCTACGAGGCGTCCTGCCGGCGGGCGTAATCCGCCTGGGCCGTGTACGCGGTGTCCTTCTCCTCGGCGGGACCGTCGATGCCGCACACCTTCCGGGCGAGGTCGGCGATGGGCCCGCTCGGGGACAGTTCGGCGCGCTTCATGGTGAGCGTGCGGATCGCCAGCAGCGGCGTGCCGTTGAAGTTCTCGAAGGTGCTGATGCGGTCGCCCCAGTCGGACAGGAACAGGTCGCGAATCACCCGGCTGATCTTCAGCCGGTCGTGCGGCCTGCCGACCGGGCCGGTCTGCAGTGCCTCCAGCCAGGGCCGCAGCTCCGGGCGCTGCCACTGCCCCTCGGTGGGGAAGATCAGCGAGGCGCGCCCGGCCAGGTCGATCACCTCGTTGACCATGCGGGCGATGTTCTCCAGGTAGTACGCCCTGCCGTAGTCGAACATCAGGACGTTCGGCTTGTACAGGCCGCCCGGGGTGGTGAAGCCCTCGTCCTCGCAGGCGAGCACGTGGGCCTTCAGCGTCTGGTGGAACCCCGCGAACTGCGAGATGCGCGCCTGCACCGGGGGCAGCTGGTACGTGCCGATGTGCTCGGTGATCAGCAGGGTCAGTCCGAGCATCAGCTCGGCGCGCACCATCTGCCGCACGAGCGCCTGGTAGTGCAGCCAGTCGAAGACGCGCTGCGGGTACAGCGCGGCGTGCTGGGGGTTGCCGATGTGGAACACCCGGTCCCAGGGGATCAGCACGTCCTCGAAGAGGATGACGCTGTCGAGCTCGTCGCCCTGCGAGGCGAGCGGGTGCTCGACGTCCTCGCCGTCGCGGACGTTGCTCTCCCGGCAGATGACGGTGACGCCGGGCGCGTTGGGCGGGACCGCGCCGAAGACGACCTGCTCCGGCTGGATGCCCGGGCGGTAGAACACGCCGATGTGGATCCAGTCGCCGAAGGCCGCGCCCGTGCCGATGGCCTTGACGCCCCGGACGGTGATGCCCTCGTCGGAGGTGGCCACGACCTTCAGCGCGGGCGATTCCGCCTGGGCGGACTCCCGGGAACGGTCGGTCTGCGGGTCCACGAACGCCGGCGTCGTGTTGAGGTCGCCGTCCCGCGCCTGCCGCCAGAAGTCGAGGATCCCCGCGGTGAGGTCCCGGCCGTCGGTCCCCACGGCCTGGCTGCTCCAGGGCTCGGGGTCGTCGACGTAGGTCAGCAGGACGTAGTTGTTGACGTCGGGGGTGCGCGGGGTGGCGCCGCCGCCCAGCTCGCGCAGCACGGTCTCGATGTAGCGCCGCTTGCGCTTCAGGTCGTCCTTGCTGCGGTGCTGGAACCACGTCATGGACCGGCGGACACCGTCCTCGTCCACGAACGTCATGACGTCCTGGAGGTCCGGGCGGTGGTGCAGGTCGTAGAACTCGGCGATCCGCCGGGCGTACGCCCTGGTCTTCGGGTGCGTGGCGACGTTGTCGACGAGCTCGTCGCCCACCCACACCTTCCGGCCGTCGTCGAGTGCCGCCAGGTATTCCTTGCCTGTACGCACGTCGTGCTCCTTTCCGGGACACGGGATCTGGACGGAACGCAGCCTGCGCCCCAACGGGGTGAGAGCGAGCCCCGCCGCGGCACATCACCCCGGGTGAAACCGCCGGTCACAGGCCCTCCGGCATTGAGGAGGCCCGCTCCCGTGCGGCACCATTGCGGCATGCACGATGCGGTCTCCCGGACGACGCACTCCCCCCGCCTGAGGGGCCGCGACGACGAGATCGCCGCCCTGCGCGCGGCCCTGGACGGGGTGCTCCGCGGGGAAGGCGCGTGCGTGCTCGTGGAGGGCGCGTCCGGCACCGGCAAGAGCGGACTGCTGACCCGCCTGGGAGAGCTGGCGGACGCGGCCGGTTTCGACGTCCTGTGGGTACGGGCCGACGAGCTCGACCAGTACGCCCCACTGGCCGCGCTGTACGCCGCGGTGCACGGCCCCGCCGCCGGCGCGGGCCGGGCCCCCGACGCCACCGGCGACCGCCGGCTGTGGCTGCTGGACGGCATCACCGACGCCCTGGAGGACCGCGCGCAGCGCGCCCCGGTGGCGGTACTCGTCGACGACGCGCAATGGGCGGACCCGGCCACCGTGTTCGCCCTGCGGACGCTGCCCGGGCGGCTGGCGGCCTCCCGGGTCCTGTGGATGATCGCCGTACGCTCCGGCACCGAACGGACCGACGTCACCCGGATGAGCCGTACGCTGCGCGAGCGGGGCGCGCGCGGCCTGGCCCTCGGGCCGCTCCCGCCCGCGGCGCTGCGGCAGCTGGCGGCGGACGTCCTCGGGGCGGCGCCCACCCCCGCCCTGTCCCGGCTGCTGGACGGCAGCGCGGGCAACCCCTTCCTGGCGATCGAACTCCTGCGCTCGCTGCGCGACGCCGACGCCGTCGGCATCCATGACGGCACCGCGACCCCTCTGTCCCAGGAGATGCCCGCCGGATTCCGGCGCAGCGTCCAGGAGCGGCTGGACCGGCTCCCCGAGGACGCACGGCATCTGCTGCAGATCGGCTCGGTGCTGGGCCGCGCGTTCGACCTCGGCGTCGCCGCCCGGATGCTCGGCAGGCCCGTCGGCGGGCTGCTGTCCGCCGTGGACAGCGTCCTGGGTGCGCAACTGCTGGTCAGCGCGGGCCGCCGGTTCGCCTTCCGGCACGACCTGATCCGGCAGGCCGTCCACGACGACCTCCCGCTGCCCGTGCGCGTGGCCCTGCACCGGGAGGCCGCCGACGCCCTGCGCGACGGCGGCGGCGACCGGGCGGAGATCGCCTGGCACCTCGTCCTCGCCGGCGGCACCATCGACGACGCGTCCGTGCACACGCTGACCACCGCCGTCCGGGAGCTGTCGCGAACGGTCCCCGGCTCCGCCGCCGACCTCGCACGTCAGGCGGCGGACCTGCTGCCCGCCCACGACCCGCGGCGCGTCGAACTGCTCACCCACGCGGCCGAACTGCTCGGCTGGACCCGGCGGGTCAACGAGGCCCTCGAACTGGTCGACGCCACCATCTCCGACGGACTGCAACCCGCCCAGGAGGCCGCGCTCCGGCTGGTCGGCGGCGAGATCCACCAGGCGGCGGGCGACGACGCGGCCGCGATGAGCCATCTGCGGCGGGCCCTGGAGCTGCCCGGCCTCCCGGAGGACCTGCGCGTCCGGCTGCTCAAGGCCAAGGCGACCGCCCACATCCACCGCCGCGAGATCGCGGCCGCGGAGGAGACGGACACCGGGCTGGTCGAGGCGGCGTACCGCAGCGCCGACCCGGCCGTCGTCGTCAGCGCCATGGTCTTCCAGTCGCAGACCGCCTTCTACCGCGGCCACCTGGCCCGCGCCCTCGAACTCGCCGAGAACGCATCCGGACGGGCCGCCACGACCGCCGACGGCCTGCGGCTGCGGCCGCCCCGCATCCCGGCGCTGTGGCTCGCCATCGTGATGCTGTCCACCGACCGGCTGGAGGACGCCCCGCGGGTACTGCGCGAGGGGCAGCGCTCCGCCGAATCCCTCGGCCTGGGCTGGTCACTTCCCCACTGGCACGCCTGCCGGGCCATCGCCCTGCTGGAAGGCGGCGCCCTGGACGACGCGGCCGTGGAGGCCGAAGCCTGCCTCACCGTCGCCGCGGAGCTGGAGACGGCCCGCGCGGTACCCCTGGTCCGCGCCGTCCTGGCCCTGGTCGACACCGCGCGCGGCGACCTCGCCCAAGCCGGTGCGCATCTGCGGGCCGCGACGGCGGCCGCACCGGGCGGCACCCCGTACGGCCCGTGGACGGCGCTCGCCCACGCCCGCCTCCTGCGGGCCCAGGGTCACGACACGGCGGCGGCCGAGGCACTCGGCGCCTTCTTCCACGCGGGCGACCGTACGGCCTGGCTGCTCTGTCTGCCCCCCGGCCACTGGCCGGCCCTGGCGCGTACGGCGCTGCGCGGCGGCGACCGGGCGACGGCCGAGGCGGTGGCCACGGTCGTGCGCGACGTGGCCGAGGCGAACGGCGGCCAGGACGTCGTCCTCGCCGTACGGGACCACATCGACGGGCTCCTCCACGACGACCCCGCGGCACTGGGGGCGGCCGTCGCAGGACACCGTCTCGGGGGCCGCCTCCGGGCGGTGGCCGCGGCCCACGAGGACCTGGGCACCCTCCTGGCCGCACACGGCCGTACCGATGCGGCGGTCGCGTCGCTGGAGGAGGCCGCGCGGCTCACGGCGGCGGCCGGGGCCCTCCACGACAACGAGCGTGTCCGCCGCCTCCTGCGGGACCTCGGCGTACGCGCCTCCGGGATGCCCCGCCGCGCGGCCGCCACCTCCGGCTGGGACAGCCTGACCGAGTCCGAGCTGAAGGTGGTGCCCCTCGTCGCGGAGGGGCTCACCAACCGGGCCATCGCCGACCGCCTCTACCTGTCCGTCCACACGGTCAACACCCACCTGAAGCACGTCTTCACCAAGCTGGGCATCAACACCCGCGTGGAACTGACCCGGTTGGCGATGGAACGGACCCGCGTCGGCACCGGCCGGACCTGACCGCGGCCTGATCGGGGCTGATCGCGGCTGATCGCGGCTGATCGCGGCCTCACCGCGCGGGCCGCCAAGATCCCTTGAATGGGCGATGCCCGCCCATGGCCCTCCTCCCGATGCTGGTGGCGGGGCAGGCCTCCGGTCCGGTGGCCGCCCCACTCAGTTCAGGGAGTGAGGGACCATGACGACCGCGCGCGGATACCGCGGCTCTCTCCAGGGCATCGTGGCGGCCGGCGCGGCACCCCACGGCTACACCCTGGCCCTGTGGACGGCCACCGCCGTGACCGCGTCCGCACGGGACACACCGTCCGCCGCGGAGGTGATGGCGCTGCTCACCGGCGCCACGCTCACCTACGTCGCGGTGGGGGCCGCCGCCCACGGCGGCCCCGGGCGTCCCCTGGCCCGCACGGCACCACCGGCCGGCCCCGTCTGGGCCGCACTGCACCTGCCCACGGTCGCCCTCGGCGCCGTGCTCAGCGCACTGCTGGCGCACGTCCTGTCCGGCCCCCTGCTGTGGGGCCTGGCGGGGGCCACCGCCACCGGCGTGTACCTGCTCGGCGCGGGCGCCCAGTTCTGGTGGGCCAGGACCGTACGGCGCCTCTCACCCCCGTCACCCGGACCGACCGTACCGACCGTACCGACCCGAGGAACCACCATGACGCTCGTACTCGACCCCGCCGCACAGGACCTGCTCTTCCGCGAGGCCCGCACCGCCAACACCTTCACCGACGCCCCGGTCACCGACGAGCAGGTCCAGGACATCTACGACCTGGTCAAGTACGGCCCGACCTCCATGAACCAGCAGCCGCTGCGGGTGGTCCTGGTCCGTTCCGAGGACGCCCGCGCACGCCTGGTCCAGCACCTGGCCGAAGGCAACAAGCAGAAGACCGCGACCGCGCCGCTGGTCGCCCTGCTCGCCGCCGACAACGAGTTCCACCAGGAACTGCCTGCCGTCTTCCCGCACTTCCCGCAGGCCAAGGACGTGTTCTTCGCCGAGCGCGCGGTCCGCGAACGCTCCGCCGCCCTGAACGCCGCACTGCAGGTGGGCTACTTCATCGTCGGCGTCCGCGCCGCCGGGCTCGCCGCCGGCCCGATGACCGGCTTCGACGCCGACGCGATCAACAAGGAGTTCTTCCCCGACGGCGACCACTGCGTCCTCGCCGTCGTCAACATCGGCAACCCGGGCACGGACGCGTGGTTCGCGCGCAACCCGCGACTGGCCTACGACGAGGTCGTCAGCACCGTCTGAGCCGGACGGCGAGGATGGGCGCGCTCAAGCCCCCGGGGCCGATCCCGGGGGCTTGAGCCATTTCGCGCGGGCCTGAATTCAGCCCGATCGTCAGTCGACAGCAAACCAGGCGGAGGGACCGATTCCGCTTTAGGATCCTCGATGGGTCGGCTGCCGCAGGGGATTCGCATTCCGGAACCCTTCGTATTGCGCGCCGCACATCGCAGAATTCGAACAGGAATAGGAGAGCCGCGCATGACCCCGATGGCGTTCCGTCGTGGCATTCTCACTTTCGGCCTCACCATGGCGGCTGTCGCCGCATGCGCCCCCGCGGCGAAGGTCGACAACGGCGAGGCGCCGGCTGCCGTCGTCGCTCCGGAAACGTCCATGCGGCCGACCGACAAACTGTCCGTCCTGCTCGAGCAGGCACTCCCGAACGTCAAGGGCAAGACGTTCACCTCAGCGGTCGTCGACTACCCGCCCGATGGGAGTACGCCCCCGCATCGGCACGGGGATGCCTTCGTCTACGCCTACGTGCTCAAGGGCACGGTGCGCAGTCAGCTCGCCGGAGAGCCGGTTCACACCTACCGCAAGGGTGAGTACTGGGTCGAGTCGCCGGGCGCCCACCACGTGCTGTCGGAGAACGCCAGCCGAACGGAGCCCGCGCAGTTGCTGGTCGTCTTCATCAGCGACACGGGGGATGCGATCAAGGTCGACGATCCGGCGAGCTAGGACATCGGTTGCGGTCGGCACCGCCGCGGCAGGCTCGGAGGAGAAGCATGAGCAGCCATGACGACGCGGATTACGCGGCCAGGGCGGCACGGCTGGGCTGTGCCACGCTGGTGGACGCGATGGGCCGCGTCCACAGCCATCGCGCGCACATCCTCGCCCTGTCCAGCCCTGATCCTTCCAGGACGCTGTTCGGGCCGGCCGTCACCATCGCGTACCAGCCCTACCGCGACGATCTGCCGCAGGCCGGGATCGGCTTCGGTGAACTCTTCGACCAGGCGGTCGGCGACGACCCGGCCGGGAAGGTCCTCGTGCTGTCCAGCGGCGGGTACCCGGACATCTCGCACGGTGGCGGTACGAAACTGTCTCGGGTCAAGCGTCACCAGCTCGCCGGTGTGCTGGCGGACGGCAGGCTGCGGGACTTCGCCCAACTGCGCGACCACGGCTTCGCGTCATGGTGCCGGGGCGAGGCGACGCGCTGGGGCGGCGACGTCGTCATGCCGTACGCGGCCGGCGTCGCCGTCGAAGTCGCGGGGGTGTGCATCACTCCCGGTGATTACGTCTTCGCCGACGCGGCGGGAGCCGTGGTCATCCCTCAGGCCGGCTTGGAGCGGGTGTTCCAGGAGGCGGCCAAGGTCGAAGCCGAGGAAGCCGAGTCCGTCGCCCGGCTCCTCGACGAACGCCCGCCCCGGTAGCGGCGCGGATTCCCGGCGGCCGCAGGCCCACGACACGAGACACGACACGACACATCGCTCCTCGCCACGTGACTCCTCCCCCGGTTGAAGTCGGGGGCTTCTCGTTACGCCGGGTTGGCGTCGCGACGGACCAGCCCGGCCCGTAAGACGTTGAGAGCTCCCACTGTGTCGGCGTGCGCGGTATGGCCGCAGGCGACGCAATGGAAATTCTCCTGTGTGGGCCGGTTCTCCTTCGCGGTGTGCCCGCATCGCGGGCAGGTGCGGGAGGTGTTGCGGGGGTCCACGGCGACCACTTCCCGTCCGGCGCTTTCAGCCTTGGCGTGCAGGATCGTCAGGAACACCCCCCATCCGGCATCGTTGATCGACTTGTTTAGCCCGGCCTTGGCGGCGGCCCCGTTGGGCAGGAACGTGCCTGGCTGATCGGGGTCGGGCTTCGGTGCGGGAGCCTTGCTCATGTTGCGGATCTTGAGGTCTTCGTGCGCGATGAAGTCGTGTGCACGAACCAAGCCGAGTGCGGTCTTGTGCGCGTGGTCAAGCCGCTGGCGACGTACCTTGCCGTGGAGCTGGGCAACCTTGTCCACCGCGCGTTGGTGGTTGGCGGTGCGGTCCTTCCTCTTACGGCGCGGGAACCGGGACAGGGCCTGCTGCGCTTCAGCAAGCTTCTGGGCCGCCCGGCGGCCGTAACGCGGCCCTGGCACGAACTCGCCACCCGAGTCGGCAAGGAAGTTCGCGATACCCAGGTCGATCCCGACCACGCTACCGGTCGCGGGCAGCGGTTCGGGCTGGTCCTGCTCGGTGGTCAGCACGACGAACCACTTGCGGCCCTCACGCTTGACCGAAACGGTCTTGATCCGGCCGGTCACGGCACGGTGCTGGTTGACCTTGACGTGGCCCACGCCCTGGAAGCGGACCCGGGTGACGAGATCGTGCGGGGTGGAGTTCCAGCGGCAGCCGTCCCCGTCCTTCGGGAAGTCCACCGTGTCGAACCAGTTCACCCCGCGAAAGCGCGGGTAACCCGGGGCATCACCAGATGCGACCCGGCGGAAGAACCCGGCGAACGCTTTGTCCAGACGGCGCAGGGTGGCCTGCTGCGAGGAGAACGACCAGCGGCCCTGACGCTCCGGGTCGAACGCCCGGATGTCCTTGAGCTGCGCGGACTGCATCCCATACGTCACGCTCGTCTTTGACGCGTGCCGGAAGGCGTCGCGCCGTTCCTGCAAGGCCCCGTTGTACAGGGAGCAGTGATCCCGCAACATCTCACCCAGCGCCTGCTCCTGGCGGACAGTGGGCCGCATGAGGAACTTGTACGCACGGATCATCCAACCCACCCCCTCCAGCCGAGTTTCACGTGATCCTACTGCGCTGGCGTATGTCACTGCGTTGGGAACCAAATCCCGACATCAGACGGGGAAACCACGTCGTTCACCACCTGCACGCACACTTGGTGTTCGTCACCAAGTACCGGCGTAAACCAGCGACAAGCTGCTGACACGCAGCGTGGTGATCATGCGGGACGTGTGCAAGAGCTTCGCCGCGGAGCTGCACGAATTCAGCGGTGAAGGCGATCACATCCACCTGCTCGTGTACCTTCCGCCGAAAATTGCCCTGTCCAAGCTCGTCAACTCCCTCAAGGGCGTCAGATCCCGACACCTCCGGGCGGAGTACACCGGCCGGATCAACCTGCGAAGAACAGGTGATGGACAGGTTGTCGGTCGAAACCGGCCGGTCGGTGGTCCTGTCCTTGTGGGGCGCGTCCGGTCCCGTGGTCTCGCTCGTCTCGGAGGCCGGCACGCATCCGATCCTGATCACCGTCCGGATCGGCTCGACCCTGGGGCCCGACTCGGCGCAGACCCGGCTGTTCGTCGCGCTGTGCAAGGACGAGGAGCGGGTGAAGAGGTACCTGGCCCGGATTCCGGACGAGGCGCGGACGGCGCTCGAGGGCACGCTGGAGCCGTGCCGGTCCCGCGGCCTCAGCTGGATCCGGGTGCCCTCGATCGACGGCGTGGTACTGGCCGCGGCCGTCTTCGACGAACACGACGTCGCGGCCACGGTGGCCTTGGTGGGCACCACGTCCTCGTTGCCGGAGCACGCGACGGAGATGGAGTCGGCGCTCCTGCGGACGGCAGCCGCCATCACCGAGGAACTGGGCGGCTCCGGCACCCGCGACGCGGCACTCGGCGACCCGGGCGTCTGAGCCCGCGGCCCGACCGCTTGCACACGGGCGGGGCGCGAGTTAGCCTCCGAATATAGTCACTTATGTTGACTATCGAGGTTTGTCCATCTCTCCGGCTGCAGGAGCGTGCACCATGCCGGACAACAAGTTCCACGAGTTCCTGACCCCCGACAACAGCGCCCTCGTCCTGGTCGACCACCAGGTGGGCCTCTACAGCGGCGTGCGCGACACCGGTCTGCTGGAGCTCAAGCACAACGTGGTGGCCTTGGCGAA
This sequence comes from Streptomyces sp. NPDC059718, assembly GCF_042733315.1. NCBI lineage: Bacteria > Bacillati > Actinomycetota > Actinomycetes > Kitasatosporales > Streptomycetaceae > Streptomyces > Streptomyces sp. NPDC059718. The sequence continues at coordinate 19,213 of NZ_JBHWGA010000056.1, read as the reverse complement.
GGCGGCACAAGTGCTCGAGGTCCCGACCGTCGTCACCACCACCTCCGCGGACAGCCTGTGGGGTCCGCTGATCGGCGAACTGGCCGAAGTGCTGCCCGACGGGGCCAAGGTCATCGACCGCAGCACGGTCAACGCCTGGCACGACGACCGGGTACGCGAGCGCATCACCTCCACCGGACGCGGGAAGCTCATCTTCTCGGGCATCTCGTTGGAGGTGTGCGCGACGCTGCCCGCCATCGCGGCCGCCGCGGAGGGCTACGACACCTACGTCGCGCTCGACGCGTCCGGGACGTTCTCCGACGCCAAGCGGGAGGCCGGCCTGATCCGGCTCCAGCAGGCGGGTGTCATCGTCAGTGACTACGCCACGCTGATGGTCGAGATCCTCGGCGACAACGCCTCGGTCAAGGCCGCCGAGGTGTACGCGGCCCTCGACATGCCGTTCGCCGTGCTCGTCGGACAGATCTCCGCCGCGTACGGCACGTAGCGGCCGCGAGTCGTGTTCCCGGTGCCGGGACCGCCATCGGCCCCGGCACCGGGATGACGCATGTCGGCTCGGCTACTCGCCGGTCTGCTGCCGCAGCCGCTCGTCGAGCCAGGCACGGGCCACGCCCCAGGAGTGCCCGTCCGGGTCGATCACGTCGAAGTGGTCCGCTCCGGGTGACATGACGAGGGTGACGTCCGCTCCCTTGGCCGTGGCCGCTTGCGCGTAGGTCTCCGCGTAGGCCGGCGGGATCACCTCGTCGGCGGAACCGTGGATGACCAGGACCGGGACCCCGCCGTCGGCGAGTTCGACGGGGGAAGCGACCGCGTACCGGTCGGCGTGTTCCGCGACGCTCCCTCCGAGCAGCAGCCGGGCGATGCCGTCCCCGGCCCGAGCCGCCACCGCCGGCCACACGTCGGTGTGGGACGGCGGCGGCGCGTTGGGCGGGACGTCGGCATCGGAGTCCGTCATCCCGTTGCCGAGTGCCACCGAGTCGGCGTGGACCAGGTCCAGCACGCCGGCCAGCGACACCACTGCGATGGGCTTGATCCCGGGACGCGCGCCGGGAACGCCGTCCGGCAGGGCGGAGCGGTGCGCGACCCATGTGGCCAGGTGCCCGCCCGCCGAGTGTCCGACCACCAGAACACGGCTCGCGTCGACCGCCGGGTCGAGGTGGGCGACGGCGTCGACGGCCGCCGCCATGTCGTCGAACGTCCCCGGCCACCCGCCGCCGGGTTCGCCGATCCTGCGGTACTCCACGTTCCAGACGGCGTAGCCGCGTGCCACGAGGTCCTCGGCCAGCGGTACGACCTGCCGGCGGTCGAACATGGCCGTCCACCATCCGCCGTGCACCAGGACCACGACGGGGAAGGGCCCGTCGCCCTCGGGGAGGTACAGCTCCCCGACCTGGGACGGCTGGGGTCCGTACGCGACGGTCCGCACGGCTCGGGAGCCGTCGGCCGCGTCGTCGTAGCGCACACCGCTGTCGGCGCTGACGAGCCGGTCGATCGTGGCGAAGAACGCGGCGATCTCGGGGAGGTTGCCCCCCTTCGCGCGCGACTCGTCGAAGGCCAGCGCGTCCGCCCATTCGACGACGTCCAGCCAGGTGTCGTCGGCGAGGCGCACCAGGCGTGCGCCGATGAAGCCCCTGCGGTCCTTGCGGAACGCCGACAGCATGCCGGAGCGCGCCGACAGCATGTCCGACGTCCTGTCCGGTGCGACGACGAACGTCGTCAGCTCGATCACAGACATCCTCAGCTCCTGACGGGTGATGCACGGAACACGTTTGGTGATTAGTGAGCAAACTTGATAGTCACTGATCTTGACTATTCAACCTTAGGTGTCCGCGGGGACGGCTGCAAGCGAGAGCGGAGGCCGGGCGGAGGGCCGGACGGCATGCGCGTGGGCATCCACCGCGGTGAACACACGGGCGGTGCGCCCCGGATGCACAGCGGGCACCCGGCGAGGCCGCCACACTACGATCGACCGTAGTGAGGGACTCCAGACGCAAAGGGGTGGCCGGCCGTGCGGCGCAGTGAACGGAAGGTGACGGATCCCGACATCGGGATCATGTCCGCACGCGTGCTCTTCTCGGTCCAGAAGGAACTCTTCGAGAAGCTCGCCGAGCAGGGCCATCCCGAGCTGCGCCCTCAGCACGGCGCGGTGCTGGGATACATCGACGAAGAGGGCAGCCGGGCGACGGAACTGTCCCGGCTGTCCGGCGCCCACAAACAGGTCATCGGCAATCTGATCGACGAACTCGAAGCCCTGGACTACGTGGAGCGCCGCCCGGACCCCAGTGACAGGCGCGCGAAACTGATCGTGCCCACCGCCCTGGGACGCGACCAGATGCGCAAGTCCGACGCCATCATGGCCGCCATCGAGGGGCGTCACGCCGAGGAGATCGGCAAGCAGGAGTACGCACGCTTCAAGGACGCGTTCCGGCGGATCACCGCGCTCCAGACCGAGCGGTTCGACGAGGCCGCGACGCCCCGGCGGCGGCGCCCGGCGGCCGGAGACTGACCGTCTACAGGCGGGCGGTCATCCCGCCGTCTATCGCGAGCGCGGCTCCGGTGATGAACCCGGTCTCGTCGCTCAGCAGGAACGCCGCGAACGCGGCTATCTCCTCCGCCCGGGCCATCCGCCCGAGCGGGTGCATCGCTTCGGCCGAGCGCCAGGAGTCCTCCGGTGCCAGGTCCGGGTCGGCCCGCGCAAGAGCCCGCGACAAGGGCGTGTCGACGCCGCCGGTGACCAGGGCGTTGACCCGGACGCCGGCCGCGGCCGCGTCCAGCGCAGCCGACTGGGTGAGCCCTATGACGCCGTGCTTGGCCGCGTTGTAGGGGGCCATGTGCGGGTAGGCGGCGACGCCGCAGACGGAGGCGTTGTTCAGGATCGCGCCCCCGCCGCTCGCCTGGAGCGCGGGTATCTCGTACTTCAGGGCGTAGAAGACGCTCGTGAGGTTCAGCTCCAGGTCCGCGTGCCAGGCCCCGCTGTCGACCTCGGTGACCCTGCCGTCCGCGGTGGGGGCGCCCGCGTTGTTGAACGCGCCGTCGAGCCTGCCGTACCGGCTCAGCGCCTGCCCGACCGCCTCCTCCACGTCGGCCTCCACGGTCACGTCGGTGGGTACGAAGGTCGCCTCGCCTCCGGCGGCCTTGATGTCGGCCGCCAGCGCCTCACCGACCTCCCGGCCGCGTGCCGCGAGGACGAGCTTCGCGCCCTCGCCCGCGACGCGCTCCGCTGTCGCCCAGCCCATGCCCGAGGTGGCCCCGGTGATCAGGATGACCTTCTCTGCGAAACGTGCGTACACGATCACTCCCATGGCCGGTCGGGCCGGAAGGTGGAACTCCCACGCGAAACGGAAAGTAATAAGTCTTGATTGTCGTAATTTGCACCATAGAGGTTAAGCTGCTCCGCGCCCGGCGGCAACCCTGCCGAAACCGCTCCACCGCCCTAGGCTGACTGTTGTAGGGCAAGCCAGAAGGGAGCAGGTCATGGCCGACAACGCCACGACGACGCACCCCGCGACCCACGCACTCCCCCGCTCCGTCACACGACTGGAGATCCCGGTCGGAGAGGATTACGCGGACTTCCGCGCCCGTTACGAACAGGCTGTTCCTCCGCTCGACTACCAGCGCACCTTCGAACTGGTCGCCGAAAGGGCGACGTGGAGCGCCGTGCGCGATCTGGCGGACGAGAACGCGCCGCTGGGGTTCATGATCTACTGGAAGTTCGACGCCCAGCCGCTGTTCGGCGTGGCCGGCGATCAGGCCCGCTGCACCGAGTACCTGATGGGCAATCACATCATCGCTGAGCGCATGTACCGGCACGATGCCGGGGCCCTGATGTACGCGCCCCTGCGCACCACGATCCACGAATCCCCCTCCGGGGAGGTGCTGTTCGCGATCGACCGCCCCAGCGACACGGTCGCCGCGCTCGGGCGGCCCGAGATCACCGACGTGGGACGCGAGCTGGACCGCAAGGTCGGAGACCTCCTGCGTCATCTCGGCGCCCCCGTGCCCGAGGAGCTGACCTGACCAGGCGGCGCTCGTAGGTCCTCGGCCCGCGTTGTCGTACCCCCGGCGTAGCATCCGCCCGGAGTCTGGATTGCGGTGTGTGGCTGACGGAGGCGCGTGGATGACGAGCACGACGAGGGAAGCCGAATTCGAGGCCCTCAAAGGCGGCCTGGACCGGCAGCGGCAGCATGTCCTCGGGATCCTCGCCGGCCTCTCGGAGGACGACCTGCGCCGGCCGGTGCTGCCCAGCGGCTGGAGCTGCCTGGCGCTGGTGCGCCATCTGACCCTGGACGTCGAACACTTCTGGTTCTCCGGCGTCATCGCGGGCGAGCCGGCTGCGGCCCGGCAGCTCACGGCGGAGGCGCAGGCACACTGGTCCGTGCCCGAGACGATGAGTGCCGAGGAGGTCTTCACCGACTACCGGGCGGCCGTCGAGCGCGCGGACGCCGTCCTGGCCTCCACGGCACTCGAACAGCCGCCTGCCGCCTGGCCCGAGGAGATCTGGCCCGACTGGCGGCTGCCCGACGTGCGCCACATCCTGATCCACGTGCTCACCGAGGTCGCCTGCCACAGCGGCCACTTGGACGCCGCCCGCGAACTGATCGACGGCACGACCTGGCTCGGCGGCGACCCCTACGCCCGTGACTGACCGCAGCGGGGTGTGACGGCTCGTCAGGAAGCCGAGGAGCCGGGCCCGGCGCCCGCGATCCCGGCGGCGTCACGCTGGAGCCGGGCGAGGGCGTGGACCGTGTCGCGGGTCGCCGGGTACAGGCCCCGGTAGAGGCTGTGCAGCCTGTCGTACGCAGCCTCCGTGGCCGGGTCCGGTACGCACTGCTCGCGGACGGGGTTCCACGTCGCGGTGGCCGTTCCACCGTCCCATTGGGCGGCGAGCCGGGCGGCCCCGTAGGCGGCTCCGACGGTGACGGTAGGGATGTCCTGGGGCAGCCCGGTGACGTCGGAGACGATCTGCGTCCAGAGCCTGCCCTGCGTGCCCCCGCCGACCGCGACGACCCGCTCGATGTCGGCGCCCGCCTGGCGCACAGCCTCGACGTTGTGGCGCACGCCGTGAGCGGTGGCCTCCAGCGCGGCCCGGTACAGGTCGCCGCGGGTGTGCTCGACGGTCAGGCCGGCGATCACCCCGCGAGCGTCGGGGTCGGCGATCGGTGTCCGCTCACCGGCGAAGTACGGGAGCATCGCGAGCCCGCGCGCGCCGACGCCGCTGTCCGCGGCCTCCGCCAGCAGGTCCGCGCGGTCGGGTGAGCCGAACAGGCCGCGCAGCCACTCGGTGACCGCGCCGGAGGTGGCCATGCCGCCGGCGAGTGAGCGCGTGCCCGGGAAGGCGCCGATGGTGCTCCACAGTTCGGGCACGCGCAGTTGCCCGGTGACGGTGGCGATGAGGAACATCGTCGTGCCGTACATGAGCATCAGGTCGCCCGGTCGGGTCGCGTCGACGCTGACGGCCTCGGCCCAGGCGTCGATCGTTCCGGTGAGGACGGGCGTGCCCGGCAGGAGCCCGGTTGCCGCTGCCGCCCCGGCCGTCACCGTGCCGGCCTGGTCACCGGGCCAGCGCAGCTCGGGCAGCTCCGCGTGCGGCCACACCGCGTCCACCCAGGGGCGGTACCACTCGTGCGCCCGGGTGTCGTAGAAGGGGACCGACTGGCTTGCCGAGTGGTGGTCGAGCACGTAGGCGCCGGTGAGCCGGTGGGCGAGGAAGGAGGCCGGCATGAACAGCCGCCGTGCGGCGCCGAACACCTCGGGCTCGTGCTCGGCCACCCAGGCCACCTTCGGCCCCACCGCCTGTGTGGACAGCACGCTGCCGCACCGGTCGAGGACGGCCAGGCGGCCGAGTTCGGCGTCGAGCCGGGCGATCTGCGCGACGGCCCGCGTGTCCACGCCGTACAGGACGGCCGCACGCAGCGGCCGGTTCGCGGCGTCGGCCAGAGCGACGCAGGGGCCCATGCCGCTGACGCCGACCGCCTCCACGCGCGTACCGCCCGACAGGAGGTCGCGGGTGATGCCGCGGAACTCCCGCCACCACACCTCGGGGTCCATCTCGACGTGTCCTGGTCTCGGGCGGGAGACGGTGTGCGTGCGCACGGCGGTCGCGATCACCGTGCCCGATGCGTCGACCAGGACGCCCTTGCTGCTGGATGTGCCGACGTCGACACCGAGAAAGGCCATACCTGCATGTCACCACACGGGTGGGCCGTCGCACCGAAAACGCAGGTCCTGCTGTGGGCAGGTGCGCATCATTCGCCGCCGGCCCCGCCTCCCGCGTCCCGGCCGCGCCCTTCGCGTCGCGCGCCGAAGTGCGCCCTGCCCGCTTGCCCGGACAGTGCCCCGAGCCGTCGGCTCCGGGAGGTCGGGGGACGGAGCGCCGCGGGCCTGGTAGAACAGGCGTCGATGGGCATCCGGGAGCGCGACCGCAAGGTGTACCGGCCGCTGCGGCGGGCCGGCCTCGAGGTGATCCCGAACGCCGTGCCGGACGGCACGATGCCGTTCGTCCACGGATACGGCACCGAGGACGTGGACGGCGGCTTCTCCCGCCCGTACGACACCGCGCGGCTCGTCGAGCGGCTCAATGGGGACTGGTACGACCTCGCCGTCGCCTCGGGACTTTTCGACCACCGCCGCGAATTCCTCGTCCAGCTTCCGCAGGGCGCCCGAACCCACCAGGCCGCCCTGCGGGACCTGCACAACGGCAGCCACCCCGCGCCGGCGGTCTGGACCCGGGTCCGGCTCCTGGAGCGCTGGGACATCATGGGACGGGGTGCGGCATCGGCGTTCCTCGGCGTCCACGCGGGTCACCCCGGCTTCGCCATGATGGCGCTCGACGGCAGCGTGTACCTCGGTGCCTCGACGGGCGAGGTCGGCGTCGACGTGCTCACGGTGCGCCACCCGGACCGATCGGAGAACGTCCTGCGGTACCTGGAGTGGATCGCGCTGCACGACCGTCCCTACGTCAACCGCGAGTTCAGGGAGCGGATCGCCGTCTGGCTCGCCGGCCGCACACCGGACGCCGTCGGCCTTGCGGGCGGCTGACGCCGCGATCCAGGCGACGGGCGGCAGGCGGCAGGCCACGGCTGGGGGCGGCGGCCGGGAGGCAAGTTGATCGTTGCACCACACACCCATTAGGCTCTTGCATCATCAAGTAAATTGTCGGACGTGCAGGGCGCTCCCGGCGAACGGCGAGCCGGCGAGGACGCCCGACACGCCACCGGTCTGCCACGCACCGGGGAACGACAGGAACGAGCGGCCGGTCAGCGCCGCGCATGTGAGGGAGGAACCGGGGTGTCCGGCAGATCACACAGCCCCTACGGCTTCTGGTACCGGCTGGCCGCGGCCATCGCGAAACCCGTGCTGTTCGTCCTCGTCAGGCGCCGGTGGCGCGGGCACGAGCACATACCCGCCGAGGGCGGTTTCATCACCGCGGTCAACCACATCTCGTACTTCGACCCGCTCACCTACGGGCACTTCCAGTACAACAGCGGTCGGCCGCCCCGGCTTCTGGCCAAGGCGTCCCTCTTCACCATCCCCTTCGTCGGCACGGTGCTGCGCAGGACCGGCCAGATCCCCGTCCACCGTGGAACCGCCGACGCCGCGCTGGCGCTCCGTGACGCGATCGCCGCCGTCAACGAGGGCGAGTGCGTCGCGGTCTACCCGGAGGGCACCGTCACGCGCGACCCGCACCTGTGGCCGATGGCCGCCAAGACCGGTGCGGCACGCATCGCGCTGACGACCGGCGCGCCCGTCATCCCGGTCGCCCAGTGGGGCGCGCACCGGATCGCACCGCCTTACGCGCGCGGGGGACGTGGCAACCGCCGGGTGTGGCTGGTACCCCGCCAGACCGTGCACGTCGTGGCGGGACCCCCGGTCGACCTCAGCCGCCACCACGGCAAGGAGCTCACGCCGGGCGTTCTGAAGGACGCCACGGAGGACATCATGACCGCCATCACCGCGCTCCTCGCCGACATCCGCGCCGAGCAGCCGCCCGCCGAACGCCACAGCGTGCGCCGCGCCGCACGCGAACGCGGCAAGTGACCCGCGGGGCCGCGCGCAGCGGCAAAGGGTACCGCCCACAGGTGAGTTGATCGCCGGACGTGTCACGGCCCGTGGCGGAGGATTCTCCGCCACGGGCCGCTCAACGGCGCCCGGTGGGTCACGCCGTCACACGCTTCGGTCGCGCCCCCGCACCCGCGCCGGGGTGCGCGCCGTCACGATGGGCTCGAGCAGCCGCCGCGGGGTGTTGATCGCGCTGGAGACGGGATCGTCGTCGGTCCCCTGAGGCTGGAAGCCCGGTCCGGGTTCCATGCGGATTTCCGGGACCGGGACGGCCGCACCGCATTCCTGGCAGCGTCCAGGGCCGCGGCCCCGGCAGCCCTCCAGAAGCTCTTCCACGGCACGAACACGGCGGAGCGCTGCGGGTGGCGCAGGCGGTGCTGCCGGCGATGCGCGAAAGGCGGGCGGGTCGTCTCGTCTTCGTCTCCAGCATCCAGGGGCGCCTGGTACTGCCGATGATCGGCCCCTACGGCGCCGGCAAGTGGGCGCTGGAGGCGCTCGCCGAGACGCTCGCCATCGAGACGGGTCACTTCGGCGTCAAGGTGACCGTCGTGCAGCCCGGCGCTGTCTCCTCGGGGGGCGGGGAGCGCGCCAAGGTGTTCCTGAAGGAGGACGATCCCTACGCCCCGCTCTACGCGGCCCTGCCCGTCCTCCGGGGTGAGCTCATCACCCCCGAGGACGTGGCCGCCGCGGTGGCCGACACGATCGAACAGCCCGCGCCTGCACTGCGCGTGCCGGTCGGCGCGCCCGCCGAGCAGGTGTTGCGGGCCCGCAAGGAGGCCCCGGAGAACGAGCCCTTCCTGACGGCGAAGATCAACTGGTAAGGGTCCCTGAGGCACCCTTCGCCTGCCACAGGTCGCGGAGCAGGGCGATCTCGGCCATGTGGTGGATGAGTTCCAGGTTGCCGCCCGCGAGCACGCCGACGAACGGCTCGTCGGGGTCGGAGCCGTACGGGTACTGCGAGAAGCCGATCGTGTCGAGCTGCTCATCGGTGACGGTGGCGACGCTCTCGCGCCAGCGGTCGATCACCGCCCAGAACCGCTGGAGTGCCACGTCCGCGGAGGGCGTGAAGTCCACGAGCAGCTTGGGCTCGTGCCGCCGTTGGCCGAAGGTCCACTCCCATCCGCCCGCGAAGCAGAAGTGCAGGTGCCCCAGGCGCCACGCGATGGTCGTGACCGGTGTCCGGTCGGGCTCCGGCGGGCCGATGTGGGCCAGGACCTGCTCGACCCGTTCGGCGCTCACGCTCCAGTCCTCGGCGATCTTGTCGACGGTCATGCCTCCTGCGGCCTGCCGGGCCACCTCCGCGTACTCGCTCGCCGGGATGTCCGGGGCGCCCAGGTCCAGCACCCACTCTCCCGGACCGAACGCCCTGGGTGTCGTCGCCTCACCCCGGCGCCGGATCGACCAGCAACCGGGCACGGGCTCCCACAGGTACTCCTCGTCCCCGAGCCCCGCGAGCCGCACCTGGGCCATCTCCCGGGCGTGGTCGAACTGGTCGAGCAGCAAGCCCAGCCGGTCGGTCCGCGCGCCCTCTGTCGCCATGTGTCCGGCTCCCTCCGCGGTCGCTTTTCGTCACTGCGCCCAGCGAAGCTAACGGTTCACCTCACGGGACGCGACCGATTTCCCGGCCCACGCCCTCAGCGCTCGGCACAAGGCGCTCAGATGCGGATGCCGAACTGGAACGGCATGTTGTTGATGGACTCGTAGCGCACGAGCGTGCCGGTGCGCGGCGCGTGCAGGACCAAGCCGTTGCCCGCGTAGAGACCCACGTGATGCAGGTCGCCGTAGAAGAGGACGAGGTCGCCGGGCATCAGCTGGCTCATCGACAGACGCGTGCCCGCGTTGGCCTGCAACTGGGAAGGCCGCGGTATGTGTGCGCCGGCCTGGGCGTAGGCCCAGGAGGTGAGGCCGGAGCAGTCGAAGGCATTGGGACCGGACGCGCCGTAGACGTACGGCAGGTCGAGCTTGGTCTTGGCCGCGGCGAGGGCGGCGGCGGCGAGCGAGGAGGCCGGGGTGTCGTTGCCCAGGTCGACGCGCTCGTTGGAGCGGTTGGCGCGGGCGTCGGCGGCGGCGAGGGAAGCGCGCTGGGAGGCGGTCAGCGAGTTGAGGAGCTTCTGCGCCTCGGCCAGCTTCGCCTGGACTTCCTTCTTCTTCTTGCCCAGCTCGGTGCGGGTCTCGTCGAGCTCGTTGAGCTTGCTCGCGGCCTCCGCCTTCTGCTGGTTGAGGGTGCGCTTCTTCTCGGCGATCTGCTGGAGCGCCTCGGCCTGCTTGGTGCTCAGCTGGTCGAGGGTGGACGCCTTGTCGAGGTAGGTGTCCGGGTCGGCGGAGAGGAAGAGCTGGAGCGTCGGGTCGATGCCGCCGCTGCGGTACTGGGCGCTGGCCAGGGTGCCGAGGTCGTCCTGGAGGTCGTTGAGCTCCGACTGCTCGCGGGCCACCTCGTCCTGCAGGTCCTCGACCTGCTTCTGCAGATTCTGCTGCTTCTCCTTGGCGCCGTTGAACTTCTCGGTCGCCTGCTCGGCCTGCTCGTAGAGACCGTCGACCTTGGCCTTGACGCTCTTGACGGACGGCTTGGCCGGCGCGGCCTGGGCGGCCTGCGCGGACAGGGCGACGGCTGCGGCGGCGGTCGCGGTGAGCACGGTGACACGTGTGCGACCGGCCTGCTTGGGACGACGGTGGGACGCCACTGGCGCGAGCTCCTTCTTCCTCCGGCCGCCTGCCGCACGCGTACGGCACTTGAGAATCGGCGGGGACCTCCGCCGCCATCCCGAATGGATGACCGACCGGGCAGAGGTTCGAGTCACGACACTAATCATTGATTCGCGACCGAATCAAACCCCTGGAGGGAAAAGGCCGTCCAGCCACTATTTCTTTACCCGCACCATCCTTCTCCACCGATGTGGCGCAGGTCACACCGTGAAAAGTTGCCTCAATATCGGGCGCATTTCAGCCACATCGGCATCGGCCCCGGATACGCGCCATCAATACCCCTGACAGGTTTCCCGCATTCGGGCCGCCGTGAATTCCGCCTTTACGGTGGCCGGCGTCGGGTCCGTGCAGGGCGGGCGGTAGCCTCTTCTCTGTCCGCGGAGGAGAGGGATCCACCAAGTGAAGCCCCTGGGAAGCCTGTTGCTGGCGACGGGAACATCCGCCGCCACGTTCGTCACCTGGGCCTACGGGACGTTCTCCGGTGGCATGGACGTACGGGAGACCTGCGAACTCGTCGCGGGCGAGCATTATGATCCCGGCTACAGAGCAGCACACTTCCAGGAGTTCGCCCAGGTCTTTCCCCTGCACAACAAATGCAACGCCTCATACGACCTGGTCCCGGGATGGGTCAACGCGGCCGTCCTCGTCCTGGCTCTGGCGACGGTGGTGCTTGTGGGCAAGGCCCTCGCGGGGACCGTCAACCATTTCAGGTACCGTCGACGCGCAACGGCACCCTCTGTCCCCGCCGGCAACTGACCATCGCCTTCGCGCCCAGGGACCGTGTCAGTGCCCCGCCGCATACTGACGCCCATGCAGATGACGGAGCACACACTCGCTCAGGCATGGCAACGGACGGTCGCGGGTTCCGACCTGCTCGACGACGCCATGCTCCCGCCGATCGGCACGTCCCGCGACCAGTACGCGCGGCGCGTGGGCGCTCACGGCGGCCTCCTCCTCGTCCTCGACGAGGACGGCACGGTGCACGGCTACAACAGCCCCTACCAGGAGGTCTTCGCCACCCGGGACGTGGACCAAGTGCTGTACTACGTCGCCGAGCAAGCGGTCCGTCACCTCGCCGAGCACATCGTGGCCCACTCCCCCGGCCAGGGCCCCGTCGGCAACCTCGTCGCCGGGCAGGCGAAGATGCTGGAGGAGATCAACCCCGCCTGGGGAAGCCGATTCCGCAGCGGCGGCGTGGACGGAACACGGGCGCGCCCGTGCGGACGCGACCCGCTGGAAGGCCTCGCCTGGATCGCCCGAACCTGGCGGGATCAGGACCCGTACACCGACATCGTCTTCTTCCGCGGCGAGGGCGTCAGCGCCGAGGAGATCGCGCTGCTGCACGGGGCCGACCCGGAGCATGTCGCCGCCGGGACGCGTCTGTCGGACCTGCACGGCATCGACGGCCACGGCCGCGACCACGGGGACACCGCCTGGAAGTCCTGCTGCTTCGGGCAGGCGGGCGAGTGGGCGTTCCTGATGTACCACGAGACGCCGCCCGGCAACCGGGCCGGCAAGGCGGAGCTCTCCCGGCTCGGGGTCACCGAGACGGTGCGCCTGAGCGCCTGCTCCGCGAAGGCCATCTACACCTTCGACTACACGCGCGACGGCGCCCGTGTCGACGACGACTCGGGCGTGATGGAACTGATCTGGTACCACCGGGGCCAGGCCCCCTACTACCGGGGCGGCCGGCTCGACTTCCTCAACCAGGCCATACGCCGTGCCGAACTGGACCACCCCGAGCTGACCGACGCGTTCGAACTGTACTTCCACGCCCTGGACGACGCGCTCGGTCTGCGACTTCCCCAGCACGACATCGAGGAGGGAACGGTCCGGGCCGCGCTGTGGGCACCCCGGGACAAGGGCCGGGGTTGAGGGTCCGGCAGGTCCGGCGCGCCCGCGCGTGCACCCGGGCAGCCGCGACGCCACCCGGGTGCGGCAGCCGGGTCAGTCGCGCGAGAACAGCCCGATGCCTTCGGGGATCGCGCGCTCGGCGCCGCCCGTGGGATGGTTCCGGACGACCGGCGCGCCGGACACGGGGTCACGGGTCACGAGGGTGGAGGAGCCGCCGCCGTCCAGGTTCACGCCGTCTTCGGCGCCCACGGCCTGGAAGACTCCGGCCAGTTCGGCGACCGTCAGTCCGGCCCCCGCCTCCGCGCTGCCGTCCAGCACCAGGAGGTGGAGCAGCCGGCCGTTGTCGCCGATGGCGGCTCCGGTCCTGGTCGCCACGGCCTTGTCGTCCAGGCCGGGCAGCGGCGCGCCGTCGCGCAGGACGGGGTAGCCGCCGACGGCGAACTTCAGCCGCTTGCCGCTGGTGCTCCGCAGCGTGTCGGAGACGTGGACGCTCTCGCCCACCCGGAGCGTACGGAGTGCCGCCGCCCCGCCCTCGCGGCCGACCAGGACCACCGTGCCGGGTTCGATGGCGCCGGCGCCGATCGTGTCGGACCCGGCGACCACCCGGCCGTCCCGCACGGTCACCTCATACGCGTCCGTGGTGCAGGCGGCAGCGCGCAGGGTGTCGGTGCCGCACACGGCGCGCCGGCGCGACACGTCTCCCCACCGCGAGTCGAAGGCACCGATCCCGCCTTCGGGGATCGCGTACTGGTTCAGGCCCTCGAGGTCGAACCGCTTGCCCTTCTGGGCCCGTACCGTGCCGTCGAGGGTGAGCTCGTCCAGCCGCGCCTTGCGGTTGTAGCCGACGCCGATGACGTCGCGGGTCGACGTCCCGGGCGGCAGACCCGGCCCGAAGCGCTGACCGTTCGGTACCGCCGCCTTGAGCGCCACACCGTCGGAGATCGCCGGTCCGACCGCGGAGCCGGTCGCCTGGACGCCAGGGTGCTGCGTCTCGTCGATGTTGAAGAAGTCGGCGTTGACACCCGCCACCGCGCCCTGTGCCGCGGCCAGTTGGGACAGCTTGGCGCGGGAGGCTACCTTCCCCGGTGAGAGCAGGCCCACCGAGACATGGCGGTCGCGCAGATCGGCGGTGACCACATGGCCGGTGACCGTGCCGTGCGACGCGGTCACCGAGAAGGACTGGTAGGTGATGCCCGGCGCGATCGTCACGCCGTCCGCCACCCGGACCCGCTCGACGGCGTCCGCCTGGCCTGCCCCTGCGCCGAACAGCATCGTCGTCGTCGTGATCAACGCCGCCGCGGAAACGGCGGCCCCGCGGACCCGACCGATCGTTCTCGTCATCTGATGTCCCGTCGTATGTGCGTGCGTGACGCACGAGTACTGGCCGGAGTCATCAGAAGGGGCTCAAGGGAAGTGCTGGTAGCGGTTTCCTGACGGGTCGAGGAATCCTTGCGGACCGGACCGGGGGCGCACCTCGTGGTCCGGCCCCGACGAACCGGCCGCGCTGCGTGAGCTCGTTACCCAGCCGCACGTCGGTGGATGCCGCATCGACGACGCAAACCCGACCTGATCACCGATGACGGACGGCCTCTGGCATCACGTCGCATGATTGCACTGGTCGTCACCATCGGTCTGGCGTTCGTCGGTTACGTCGTCACCTACCTCAACGGTCTTCGCCTGTCACAGCGCCAAGAGCGACTTGCGCGCGTGAACCGCCAGCTCAGTGACTTCTACGGACCGCTGTTCGCCCTCACAGAGGCCAACAGTCGCAGCTTCCGCGCGTTCAAGGAACGCAACGCTCGTCCCGACGGCAGATCGCCGTTCGTTCATGAGACGCCTCCCACCGAGGAGGAACTCGCGGAGTGGCGGTTGTGGGTCACCACCGTCTTCCTGCCGAACATCCAGGCCATGCGCGATCTCGTCATCAGGCATGCGGATCTCCTGACAGAAGCCGAGATGCCGCCGATCCTGCTTCACCTGTGTGCGCACGTCTCGGGCTACGAGATCACGGCTGCCAGGTGGACGCAGGGCAACCACGAACACCACCTGTCGTTGGTGTCCTTCCCCAGCGAGGAACTCGCCACGTACGCACAGCACGGGTTCGCCGGCCTGAAGACGGAGCAGGCCCGGCTGTTGGGACAACGCAGCCTCCGCTGACCAGTGCACGAACACCTACGCCAGCGCAGAGCCGGCCTTCCACTGCTCCCAGGGCATGTTCCAGCCGTTGAGGCCGTTGTCGGGCGCGATGGTGTGGTCGTGGGAGTGCTTGACGACGACCACGTCGCCGATGAGGGAGTTGTTGTAGAACCACGCCGCGTCCTGCCCGGAGTCGCCGCCGCCTTGGACGTCGTTCAGGCCCACGCAGCCGTGGCTGACGTTGGAGTTCCCGAAGACGGAGTCGTCCGCCCAGTAGTTGCCGTGGATGAAGGTGCCGGAGGTGGACAGGCGCATCGCGTGCGGGACGTCGGGGATGTCGTACTCCCCCGCGTATCCCACGGTGGCGCCGTCCATGCGGGTGGAGATGAGCTTCTGGGAGATCACCATCTGTCCGTTGTACGTGGTGCTGCCCGGTGCGCCGGAGGTGATCGCGATCGTGCGGACGGTGCTGCCGTCGCGCTCGACGCGCATGGTGTGGGCGGCGGCGTCGACGGTGGAGACCTGACGGCGGCCGACGGTGAAGCGGACCGTCTTGTCCTGGGTTCCGTAGGCGTTCGCGGCGCCCTTCACTCCGTCCAGGCGCAGGCTCAGGGTGACCTCGGTGTGCGCCTTCCAGTACGTCTGCGGACGCAGGTCCAGGCGCTGGTCGCCGAACCAGTGGCCGACGATCTCCTGGCCGCCGTCGCTGGTGACGCGTATGCCGCGTTCGACGGCCGCCTTGTCGGTGACCGGCTTGTTGAAGGTCAGCGACACGGGCATGCCGACGCCGACGGTCGAGCCGTCCTCGGGGGTGAAGGTGCCGATGAGGCGCTCGTCCTTCGTGAGCGTGGTGAAGGACAGGCGCCGGGTCTGCGTCCGGCCGGCTTCGTCCGAGGCGTGGACGACGAGCCGGTACGAGGTGCCGTGGGCCAGGGTGCCGTCCGGGGACCAGCGGCGGTGGTCGGCGGCCACGGTGCCGCGTACCGGATCTCCGGCCGCGGTGGTGAGGGTGACGGACGAGATCTTCCCGCCGGAGACCTCGACGTCGCCGGCGCTGCGGACGGATGCGTGCCGCTCGCCGTCGGCGGCGCCCGTGGTGAGGCGGAAGGCGGCCGACGCGGCCCGCAGCTCGGGTGAGGAGGCCGTGGACGGCGCCGTCCCGTGCGCGGCGGGCGCGGTGGCGGGCTGCTGGCCCGCGCAGGCGGTGAGCACCGACGCCCCGGCGACGGCAAGGGCGATCACGGTGCGGTGGGGAAGGGACGACACGCTTACTCCTGTGGACCGCGGAACTGTCATCGGGCGAGAGAGGCCGCGTCGCCCATGACGACGACGGGGTGGTCGGCGGGCTCGAGGGCCCGCAGCAACTGCTTCATGTGCGACTTGGAGAGGCTGACGCAGGCATGCGTGGGGCCGCCGTGGTCGACGTGGATCCATATCCCGCCGCCGCGGTTCGCGCCCATCGGCTGGGCGCCGTTCATCGGCGACGTACCGGGCTGGCGGTTGTAGTTGATGGCGATGACGTAGTCGAAGGAACCCGCGAGCGACTCGCCCTCGAAGCCGACGCCGCTGATGGAGAAACCTCCGGAACGGTGGTAGGGCAGCTTGGTGCCGGGGTCGGCCAGGAGTCCGCCGGCGTCGGTGAGACCGAACACCCCTATGGGGCTGTGCAGGTCGCCGGCGTAGTGCTCGTCGGTCCAGCCCTTGTAGCCGTTGTGCGCGGCCCATTCCGCACCCGGACGCCAGCCGCCGTCGACACGCTCCCAGAGCACGACCTTCGCGGACGACGACTTCTTGCCGGCTCCGGTGACCAGCACGACCTGCCGGGTGCGGGCCGGGATCTGCGACAGGGTCTGGGGGCCGAGCCCCGGCAGTTGGGCGGGGTACTGCGGTTTTGGGGGCTGCGACGGGACCGTCGTCCGCGGTGTGGCGGGGGCGCCCGCCGGCTGACCGGTCGCCGGGTCGGGGGCGTCCTGGACGACGGAGGCCGTCTCGGGGGAAGGGGTGGGGTTCGCCTCGGGTACGTGCTGATAGGCGGCGATGCCGAGCGAGGAGACGATGACCGCGGCGGTCGCGGATATGTAGGGCCTGTGGAGGCGCATGGGTGCTGGCTTTCTCACGAGGGCGGGAAGTCGGGGGCGGCCCCGTGGCGGGGCGCGCGGTTCCGGCCGGGGACCGGGTGGTGTCGGTGGGCGATGCGGCACGCCGGGCATCGCCGCCCGTGTCATGGGCGCGGCCCTGGGCCGTGAAGGGGGTCTCACACCCGTTCAACCGGGCGGACTCCAGTTCGGGTTGCCCCGATGTCGGGGACCCGGGCCGGGACGCCGGGGACACGGGACATGCCGGTCATACCGGTCATGCCGGCCGTCGCCGGGGAACCGCCGCGGCGCGTCAGCGGCGGATCCCCGGGTCCGTCAGTCGGTGCTCGCCGGGGGCGAGTCACCTTCGTGCGTGCTCCTGGTGGGCCGAGGAGAGCTCGGCCGTGGGCTCAGCTGCGGGCGTTCTTCGGCACGGTGATCTGGTGCTC
Source organism: Streptomyces sp. NPDC059718 (assembly GCF_042733315.1). NCBI lineage: Bacteria > Bacillati > Actinomycetota > Actinomycetes > Kitasatosporales > Streptomycetaceae > Streptomyces > Streptomyces sp. NPDC059718. The sequence continues at coordinate 1,941 of NZ_JBHWGA010000056.1, read as the reverse complement.
GCCCCAGCTCATCCGGGTGGTCGCGTTGTAGTTCACCGTCGTACCGGCGCCGAGCCCGGCTTCCTTGGCCCGGGCGGACGGTTCGGCCAGTACGAGCACGTCACTGAGCATGGCGCCGGTGGACGGATCCACGATCAGCCGCTCCCGCGTCGTGCCCAGCGGTCCCGGGTAGCCGATGGGGAAGTCGACCCCGACACCCTCGCGTCCCAGGGGATCGGTGACCTGCCCGGTCACCCGGACTCCGGGCAGCTCCGCCATCACCCGGTACGCGGCCGCCCGGACGCCGGGCTTCACGGGCATCGTGATGAGGTTGCCGGCCTGGCGCAGGATCCAGGCGCTGCGCGCCGAGGCGCCGGTGTCGGCGCCGCCGTCCTGCGCGTACAGCCGCTCCAGGTGGCGGCGCAGTTCCGCGCTGGTGGAGGGCAGTGCGCGCAGGTCCTTGTACGTGACGTTGTGCGGGCCGACGGCGTAGATCTTGTCGTCGACGTTGGTCCGCATGACCATGGGCCGCCGCCCGGTGCCCATCACGGTGCTGAGCCTGCCGGTCCCGTTGTTCTTCCCGACCTCGAACTCCACCGTGCCGGGCGAGCCCGCGGCCTGCCAGCGGGCCTTGTCGGCCGCGGTCCGGGGCTCGGTCACGGAGTCCAGGCCGGAGACCATCAGGCTCCCGGTTCCGGGCCGCACGCCCACCGACCACTCGTCGGTCGACGCGCTGCGCACGGCGAAGAGGTGGCCCTCCTCACCGGCGACGTCCACGTTCTCCGAGCGCGTGGTCGTCTGCCAGTACGTTCCCTCGGCGACCGAGGTCTCCGCCTGCTTGGCCGCGCCGAGCAGCTCGATGTGGCCGTCGACACGGATGTCCGCGCCGGTGCCCGGGACCTCCGTTCCGGCGGAGGACCGCGGCTGGGCGGCCTGCCCGTCCGCCGGCTCCTGCCAGTCGAGCGTGCTCACGGCCACCACGGACGCCGCCACCGCTGCCAGGGCCACCGCTCCCAGCGGCCGGAACCCGCTCCTGCGGCGCGGCGCGAGAAAGCGTGCCGCGGGGCCGTCCGTCGCTCCGGCGACGATGCGTGCGAGGTCCTCCCGCTGCCGGGCGGGGTCCACGAGCCGGGACGGGTCCAGTTCGTCGGGCCGTGCGTCCGCGAGCACCTTCATGACGTCGGGCCGCCCGGACGGCTTGTGGATGTTCTTCACGCGGGTGCTCCTTGGCGGTGAGTGGGGTACGAGGTCTCTGCGGAGGGCGCGGACGGCGGCTCGGACGGCGGCTCTGCCACGGGCTCTGCCGGAGGCGCCGCGTCCAGGGCCTTCTCCAGTCGGCGGCGCGCCCGGAACAGCCGGACGGTCAGCGTCGCGGTGGTGCAGTCCAGGACCTGGGCCGCTTCCTTGGCGCTCAGGCCGTGCCAGGCGATCAGCGTCAGCAGTTCCCGGTCGGCCTCGGGCAGGCTCGCGAGGGCCTGCAGCGCGTCGTGCCGGTCGGTGACCTGCGCCGCGACGTCACCGGCGTCGGTCCGGGCGCCGCTGCTGATGCGCTGTGCCTCCTCGGTGGCCAGGAGGTACTGGTGGGCGTCCCGGCGACGCAGTTCGCGCACCAGGTTGCGTGCCACGCCCAGGAGCCACGGCAGTGCCGGATGAGGGATGTCCCGCACCCGCCGCCAGGCGACGGTGAACGTCTCGCTGGTGATGTCCTCCCCTACCTGCCGTCCGACCAGGCTGGTGGCGTAGGCAAGGACACGCGGATAGCACTCCTCGTAGACGTCCCGGAAGCGTTGGGCATGTGTCACGCGCCGTCCCCTCATGTCGCACTCTCACCATGCAATGAGCTCGGCGGCCGGTTTCTTACATCCCGGATCGAGAAATTCCGTGGATGTGGTCCACATCACGCCGGGGAGCCAGATCCTGACGCCGCCTGGCCCGGACGGCGTCGGGAAGCCGGCGGGGGTG
>NZ_JBHWGA010000055.1:0-61450 GCF_042733315.1 Streptomyces sp. NPDC059718 | reverse complement strand
AGCCTGCCCTTGCGGGCGTGCGCCCGCACTCAGCCTTCCGTGATCCGGATGATCGGTTTGCCGGGGATCCGGCGCCCCTTGTGGGTGAAGGCCGCGGGTGCCTCGGACAGGGGCAGCACATCCCCGACGATCGGCTTGAGCCGTCCGTCCCGGACACGCTGGATGAGGTCCGCGAGACGCGCCCGGTCGGCTTCGACGACGAAGAACACGGCCCGCCCGTCGTCGGGCCGGACGGAGGGTGGCTCCGCGATGGTGACGAGCGTGCCGCCGGCACGGACCAGCGCCGTCGAGCGTTCGAGGATGTCGCCGCCGAACACGTCGAGTACGAGGTCGACCTTGCCGACGTCTTCGAGCCGGTCGTTCTGCAGGTCCACGAACGCGTCCGCGCCGAGATCGAGCGCGGTGCTCCTGCCGGCGGCGCGGCCGGTGCCGATCACCCGGGCGCCCGCCTCGCGTGCGAGCTGCACGGCGATCGACCCGACCCCGCCCGTGGCACCGTGGATCAGGACGGTCTGGCCTGTGCCGAGGTGCCCGTGGTCGAAGAGGCCCTGCCACGCGGTCAGCCCGGAGATCGGCAGCGCGGCGGCCACCGTGTGGTCGACGTCCGCCGGGAGCGGAGCGAGGTTGCGGGCCTCTACGGCGACGTACTCGGCCAGTGAGCCGTTCCGGGTCCAGTCGGCCAGTCCGAACACCCGCTGGCCCACGGTCAGGCCGGTGGTTCCGTACCCCAGTTCGGCCACGACGCCCGACAGTTCGTGCCCGGGCACGGTCGGCGTCCGGTCACGGCCGGCCCGGTCGGTCCAGGTTCCCGGCCAGTCGAGCTCCCCCGGTGTGAAGCCCGCGGCGTGCACCCGCACGATGACGTCGTTCTCCGCGGCGTGCGGGTGGGGCATGTCCGTGAGCGAGAGCCCATCGGCTCCGGCGTTCCGGTCCCGGGCGGTGACGGCTTGCATGACAAGTCCTTTCTTGAAGAAATTCGCACATCGGAGTTTCGCCGACGTGAAAAGAATTGCACACTGTTCGACGCGCACGAGGATCCATGACCACACCAAGATATCCGCGCCATCGCAGAGAATTTCCCTGTGCTTTTGTCATGAAATTCCTCTGTCAGCAAAAAGCACTCAGTGACGGACCCCTTCGCTGTGAGGTCGGCGCCGGCTGCCGGTCTGCGAGGCCGCGCCTATCCGGCCGCCAAGAGGACTGTGAGCGCGTGGCCGGGCGGCGTGGAGGGCGGCACCGATGGACAGCACCCCGACGAAGCCGACGTAGAGGTAGCCCGTGGTCTCCAGTCCCCATAAGGGAGCCGCGAACCCCGCCGCGAGGGCGGGGAGACTCAGCGCCGCGGAGCTGAGCACGTAGACGGCGGAGAAGACCTCCGACCGCGACGTCGCACCCGTGACCTCGCTGATCGCGCGGAGGTTGCCGTTGAAGGTCAGGCCGACCCCCAGCCCCGCGACGACCGATCCGCCCGCGTGGACGACTGGTGACGCCAGAGCCATCGCGACCGCCAGTCCGGCCGCGCCCAGGGCCAGGAGCACCGCTCCCAGCAACGTGGCGAGCCGAGCCGTGTGCCGCACCGACCACAACCCGCCCACGCTGTTGGCCAGGAACAGCGCGGCGATGCTGAGCCCGCCCGCCGCGCCGGACCTGGGAAGACGTACGCGTCGGGACGTGATGTCAACGGGACCAGCATCCCCACCGTCCCCGCGCCGGCGGCCATGCCGAAGCTCGTGCCCACCGCCGTCATCGTCGGCCCCAGATGCGGACGCCCCGTGGGCGAGAAATCCACCAGACCGGCGGCGAGACCGCCCGTGGCCGCCCCGGTGGCGATGCCCTGCACCACCCGCGCGACCAGGAGGGACACGACGCCATCGGCCGTCCAGAAGATCGCCGTGCCGGCCGCCGCTATCAGGAGGGCGGCGGCCAGCACCGGACGGCGACCCACGTGGTCGCTCAGCGATCCGACCGTGAGCAGCGCACCGAGCAGACCCACGACGTACACCGCGAAGACCACCGTCAGCATCGTGACCGACAGCCCCCAACGCGCCCGGTACAAGGGGTAGATCGGTGAGGGTGCGCTCGCCGTGGCCATCATCACCACGTTCGCGGAGACGAGCACGGTGAAGGCAGCACCTCGTCCGAGACGAAGGCCGCCGTGAGGCCGATTCACACGTTTCATCACGTTGTCTTCTGCGGCTCTCCGATCAGCTCGGCCAGGGCGCGCCCAGGATGCGCTCGACCGTGGTCGTGCGGCGGAAGCCGGGGATGAAGTGCTCCAGCACGTCCGCGTTCACGGTCCCGTTCGTGGTCTCCGGGCGGTGCTGGAGTCCGTCGACGAAGGCCTGCAGGAACTCGTTCTTGAAGTCGCCCCGCGGATGGAGGGCGATGACCTCTTCCACCTGGGCGCGATCCAGCTCGTCCAGGTCCAGGCCGAGCACATCGGTCAGGACGCCGAGATTCGTGATGGCGATCTCCGGGCCCATCCGGTGGGGAATTCCCGGTGTCGTGTGCAGCGCGATGGCCGTCCAGACCACGTCGGCGGACGTGGCCGGGAAACCGCGTTCCAGCATGAACTTGCGCGCGTGGTCGGCTCCGTCGACCTCGAAGCGCTGCTCCACGCAGGAAAAGGGCGTCATGAGGCCGGTGTCGTGGAACATGGAGGCCAGGTAGAGCAGCTCCGGGTCGGGGTCAAGGCCGAGCCTGCGGGCATGAATGGCGCCGAAGACGAAAACACGCCGGGAGTGATGGTAGATGAGGGGGCTGGTCGTCTTCTGAATGAGTCGGGTGGCTTCGGCGACCGCGGCTGTTTCGGGAATCTCTACGCCGGCGACGATCTCGGTCATGACCTCTGCGCTTTCTGATATCGGTGTGTTATGAAGGAACGGTGCCTCCGACTTCCACACTGCCGACCACCGGGCGTTCGGCGCCACCTCAGTCCCGCCATGAGTCACCCGAATCCGGACGGGCGGAGAATGAGGGTGTGGACTCTGCCGCGCATCAGGTCGTGATCCTCGTCTACGACGGGGTCACGCTGCTGGACGTCGCCGGCCCCGCGGAGGTGTTCGCGGAAGCGAACCGGTTCGGGGCCGACTACCAGGTCGTGCTCGTGTCACCGACCGGGGACGACGTCGCCTCGTCCATCGGGGCCCGGATCGCCGTCTCCGGCGCCGCCACGGAGCTTGCCCCCCATACGTTCCTGGTGGCCGGCTCCGACCTCTACCCGCGCAACGCCGTCGCCCGTGACCTGCTCGAAGCGGCGCAGACACTGGCCGTCAAGGCCGACCGGGTCGCGTCGATCTGCACCGGGGCATTCGTCCTCGGCGCCGCCGGTCTCCTGGACGGCAAGCGTGCGACCACGCACTGGAAGGTCACGGACCAACTCGCGGCCCGGTACCGGGCCAGCCGCGTCGAGCCCGACGCGATCTACGTCCGTGACGGCACCACGTACACCTCGGCGGGCGTGACCGCCGGCATCGATCTCGCGCTGGCACTCGTCGAGGAGGACTACGGCCCTGATCTGACCCGCGACGTCGCCCGTTCCCTGGTGGTGTATCTGCAGCGTTCGGGCGGCCAGTCGCAGTTCTCGGCCCCGCTGCAAGGACCACCGCCCCGCTCTCCGGCCATCCGGAGGATCACCGACCTGGTGACGGCCGATCCCGCGGGCAATTACTCGGTCGGCGAGCTCGCCAAGCACCTCAATGTGAGCCCTCGGCATCTCACCCGGCTCTTCCGCGACGAACTCTCCACCACGCCGGCCCGGTACGTGGAGACGGTCCGGTTCGACATGGCGAAAGCCCTGCTCGACCAAGGGCACACCGCGACCCAGGTGGCTGCCCTCGCCGGATTCCCGAGCTACGAGAGCATGCGGAGGGTTTTCGTCAGGAAAATGGCGATAAGCCCCGCCGCGTATCAGCGCCGCTTCAGGACCGCGCACCGCGCCGAAACAGGGCAGCGGTGAAGCGCAGGCGGTACGTCCCAGGGGATGGCCGGCTCGATGCGTCAGAACGCATTCACAGCAGTCGGGCCCGCGGAGCCTCACATCCGGGATCTCAGCACGTCGACCTCACAGCCCGGCGCGAACGGGTCGAAGCCGTGCTCGATCAGCCAGCGAACCACCAGCAGGCTTCGCAGCGACCACCACGCGTGGATCACGTCGAGGTCGATGCCGGTGCCGTAGCCGGCGACGACGTCGTCGAGGTGCTCCTCGTGTCCGAGCGTGAAGGTGGCGAGGTCGTACAGGGCATCACCCCGGCCCGCCTCGGACCAGTCGATGATGCCCGTGACCTCGTCGCCGTCGACGAAGACGTGCGCGATCTGCAGGTCGCCGTGCGTGAACGCCGGAGTCCACGGCCGGAGGGCGGCCTCGGCGACCTGACGGTTGCGGGTGACCAGGTCAGCGGGCAGGACGCCGCTCGTCACGAGCCACTCGCACTCGTCGTCGAGTTCCGCCGTCAGCGCGACGATGCTGCGCCCGGCCCGGCCGGGCCGGGGCGGCAGCGGCGCGTCGTGCAGCTTCCGGATGGCGGCGCCCGCCGCGGCCCACGCCGCCGGTGACCCGGTCGACGGCCCGCCGAGGCGCCCGAGCGTCGTCCCCGGGAGCGCGGCGATCGCGAGCACGGGCGGCTTGCGCCACAGGACTTCCGGCGTCGGGACCGGCGCGAGGGACATCACCTCGACCTCGACGTCGATGCGCGCCTGATCGGCGTCCACCTTCAGGAACACGTCGCCGACGCGCAGGGTCGCGCGCTCGGAATGGGCAACGACGACCTCGACCTCGTCCATGGGCGACCAGTATCCCGGGGCGGATCGCCGACGTCGCCGGGTTTGTCGCGTGCGATTGCACCGACCGAAGCCGGGAGCTCGGGGGACGATCCGGGTGCCTTGCCGGGGCCGATGGAGCCGAGCCGGCGAGCAGGCCAACGCCACCCTGAAGAGTTGGCGGGCTCCTTCGCAAACTCCGTTGCAACACCACCCGCATCACCGACATCGTCAAGCCCGTCCTGGCCTTGCACCTCGCCCCGTCAGCCAAACGACGGTCCGGCCTGGGGCGTCGCCCAGGACAGCGCCGGAGGCAAACGACAGCAAGGGAGCCCACTGTGGCAGACGTCAGAGTGACCTACGACAAGACCGTGAACGCAGCGTACGTGTACCTCACCGAACCGCAGGCCCGCGTGAAGTCCGCGCGCATGTATCCCTGCGATCCGGTGGACGTCGACGGCATGATCAACCTGGACTTCGACGAGCAGGGCCGTCTCATCGGCATCGAGGTGCTGGCAGCCAGTTCAAAACTGCCCGCGTACCTGCTCCAGTCCGCGGAGCGGCTGGACACCGAAGACTTCTGAACGCCGAGCGCCGCCCTGGCGGCGACCGCAGTGCGGCGTGCGGCAGGTTGGAAAGGGCTCCACGTCGGACGGCAGGCGCGGTGCGACCGTTACACCACCAAGCGGTCGCTCCACGAGAGGGCGAGGCAAATACGGGGCACTGGGGAAGCCCTGGTTGCCTATCGCGCAACCGGGGGTTGGGGCGATCTCAAGGGAGACGGGCTAGGCGACCGGCTGACCTGCCCGGCGGACCTCAGCGACCGTCGCGCCCGGGATGCCGCAGCGAAGACGCGGTACAGCAAGGAAGTACGGCAACCACAGCAGCCGCCCTCGACCAGGGGTGATCCCACGAAACCATGAAGCGGCCTACATGGACCTCGCTGAGCGACCCGGCCAGGACCTGTTTCGGAAGCCAGGGGAAGTGTCGGTGCTGAGGGAGACGTTCGTCGTAGGGTGAGGGGCGGCCGAAGGAGGCCAACGGCCAAGGGAGCCATGCATGACGCGGTACCTGATCTCGTTCGATGACGGCGCGATGACCTTCCCCGAGGAGGACCTGCCCGAGGTGGCCGAGGCCTCGCACCAGGTGGTGCGTGAGGCTCAGGACGCCGGTGTGTGGGTCTTCGGCGGTGGACTGGAGCGGCAGCGGGCGAGCGTCGTGGCCACCGACGGGACCGTCAGCGACGGCCCGTACCCGGAGACCAAGGCGGTGCTCGGCGGGTTCTCGGTCATCGACGTGCCCTCACGTGAGGACGCGCTGAGGTGGGCTGCCAAGATCGCTGCCGCATGCCGCTGTGCGCAGGAGGTCCGGGAGATCATGCCCGACTCGGCCGTCTGATCGAAGACGACCCGCAACGGCCGGGCTCCAGCGTTGGATCGTGCTGTGCCATGGTCGTGGGGCTGTCTGCCGCTGATGGAAACTCAGGTGGCCTCGGCGCGCAGCCCGGGTAGAGTCGCGCCGTGCCCGAGCTGAAGCAGCTGGATGCTGGCCATGCCCCGGCGGTCCTCGCCTTCGAGCTGGCGAACCGCGCCTACTTCGCTGCCTCGATCTCCGACCGGGGCGACGAGTTCTACGACCAGTTCGCCGACCGGCACAGCGTCATGTTGGCCGAGCAAGAGGCTGGCGACCGCGCCTTCTATGTGCTGGTCGCCGCGGACGGCTCGGTTCTGGGCCGGTTCAACCTGTACGACTTCAAGGACGGCACTGCCGTCCTCGGCTACAGGGTCGCGCAGCACGTCGCCGGCCGTGGCGTTGCGACCGCGACCGTCAGGGAGTTGTGCCGGCTGGCGGCGGCACGGCACGGGCTGCGCACACTGCGCGCGGCCACCTCCCACGCCAATGCCGCCTCCCAGAGGGTGCTGACCAAGGCCGGGTTCGTCCCGGCCGGCCCGGCAGACCCGGCCGACCTCGGCGGTAAGCCGGGCACCTGGTATCAGCGCGACCTGGCCCTCCAGCCGTAGACCGCGGTCTCGCGGCACGCCTGCACTCCGTATCCGTGGTGCGCGTGTCCGAGGTCTACACGATCCGGCTTCTGGACGCATTGCACGGGGACGGCCCCCACGTCCGCAGCCACGACGGCAAGCAGTTGAAGGAGTCCGCATGACACAGGATGGGCAGAACAACCGCCGGTTACGGCGAATCGACGAACTTCAGGACGTCTACGACTTTCTGGACGAGGTGCGTCTTCGCCCAAGCATGTTTGTCCGTGGGGGCTCCCTGCAGCACCTCGACTCGATGCTGTACGGGTATCGCCTGGCCATGGACATCCACGGCATCGCGGAAGACTTTCCCTTCTGCACCATCGGTGCGGAACCTCCCTTCAGCCGGTGGCTTTGCCAACGCAACGGCGAGGAAAGCTCGCTGGGCTGGTCAACGTGGATCGAGCGCGAGGCCGAGGCCACCGGAACACCGGCGATCGAGCTGTTCTTCAGCCTGCTCGACCAGTTCCGGGCCCAGCACGATCAAGCGGCGCGGTAGGGCTTTCCCCACCTCGTCACGGCAGGGATGGCGTCGCTCCGCCGGCCGCCGGCGCCACGCGGGGTCAGTCTTCGGCTTCGGCCACCGGCTTCTGCCATGGCCACCGACCGGTGATCTCGAGCTCGAGAGAAAAGCTGAGGAAGGTGCGGATGCCCACGATCACGGCCAGCACTCCGACGCTTGCGTACGTCGGTGCGACGGCGACTGTGCGGATGATGTCGCCGGCTACGAGGAACTCCAGCCCCAGCAGGATCGACCGCCCGACGCGACGGCGATAGCCGCGGTACACACCCGCCTCTCGGCGACTGAGCCGGATGGCCGCGAGAACGGTCGCGTAGAGCGTTCCCACGACGATGACGGCTACACCCGCGGCGTCGACGGCTCGACCGGCCAGCTCCACGATGTGTTGGAGCTCCACAGAATCCCCTCTCGCACCGACCCGAATCCACTCGTCTATGGTCCGCAACCTCTGTTACCACCGCACTCCCCGCGCAGTGGACCGGCGACCGTCGACGGCGCGCTATTTCACGGCTGCGAGTTCCTCAGTGCATTCCATCGAGTACTTCGTCGGTCGACAGCAACGCATGGGCGAAGAAACGGTAGTTGATGATCGCCGCCTGATAGCCGTCGCCCCAGACCGGGTGCCGGGGTCCGGCTGTCGCATCCCTGACCACGGCGACCTCGAATCCCTCCTCGATGAGGTGACGCATATGGGACTCGACGCACATGTTCGCCAGCATCCCGCCAAGAATGATCCTTTGTATTCCCCGCTTGCGCAGTTGCAGCACCAAGTCGTTGGACTCCGGCCCGAACACCTTGTGCGGGCTGGCGACCACCGTTCTGCCGTCTTCGATGTAGGGCTTGAAGCGGTCCAGCCAGTCTGCCCCGGAGTTTCGGAACCCCGTCAGATCGAGCTGTCCCGTCCGTGCGAAGGTGTGGGTCTCCAGTTCGCTCGTCTCGAGCGGCCCGTTCATTCGCCATCCGTTGTCGGTCGGGTAGAAGTAATGAGGCGAGATGAATACCTCGTATCCGCCCGCCTTCGCCGCCTCGAAGATTCTCTCCATATTCTCGACGGTCCTGTTCTCTGTGACGCTCGCTCCCACCGCGTCGCAGTTCGCCCCGCTCTCGCTCAGCACGTCGTTCTGTGGGTCAATGAACACGACCGCCGTGTCGGTATTCTTGATTTCCACCTGGTGCTCCTCACGCGACAACAAACCACTGGCGTGATAAGTATCGGTACAGCGGAAGGCCTTCCGAAGCACATTCCGGTCCGGAGACGCGAGGTCCCTTCCTTCGGAGGCGCTGTCCCGGTCATTCGGCCCTCCGTTCCACTTTGCCCCATCGCGGGGCGTTCTGCATCGGTGTATTGCTGCACCTCGGCCGTCGTGCCTGCCCTCCCCGGCGAAGCGCGGGCGGCCGTGAATCCCGACATCACTTGATCAGCGGCTGGTCACATATGGCGGCCGCCGGTCACCTCGATGACCGTCCCCGTGAGGTACGACGCGAGGTCCGAGGCGAGGAAGACCGCCACCGAGGCCACCTCCGACGCCTCGCCGGCGCGTCGCATCGGGATCTCGGCCAGTTTCGCGTCCCAGATGTGGGCCGGCATCGCCTCGGTCATCGGCGAGCGGATCAGACCCGGGGCGATGGCGTTCACCCGCACGCCGTGGTGGGCCATCTCCTTGGCCGCGGCCTTGGTGAGCCCGACGATGCCGGCCTTGGCCGCCGAGTAGTTGGTCTGGCCGACGAAACCGACCTTGCCCGAGATGGAGGAGAGGTTCACGATCGCGCCGGAGCGCTGTTCTCGCATGACGGCGGCGGCCAGACGGGTGCCGTTCCAGCAGCCCTTGAGGTGTACGGCGACGACCTGCTCGAACTGCTCCTCGGTCATCGTCCGCATGGTCGCGTCACGGGTGATGCCCGCGTTGTTGACCATCACATCGAGCCTGCCGAACGTCGAGACGCACAGGTCCACCGCGCTCTGGACGTCCGCCGCGGCGGTGACGTCGCACGCCGCCGTCACGACCCGGTCGCCCGCGTCGAGGCGTTCGGCGGCACTGCGGGCGGCGTCCGCGTCGCGGTCGGCGATGACGACCCGCGCGCCTTCGCGCAGGAACGTCTCGACCGTCGAGAGCCCGATGCCCTGGGCGCCTCCGGTGACGATGGCGGCGCGGTCCCTCAGCAGACCCATCGATGTCCTCCAGGAATGGTGTGTGCGGTCGGCGTGCGCCCGTACGTGTCCGGGTCGAGCCGGCCGAGCGCGTCGGAAAGGTGGGAGTCGGAGTGGTTCACGAGTGGTGCGACGAGCAGCAGATGGGCGAGGTGGTCGACGTCGAACCGCAGTGACGCGAGGTCGGGTTCGGTCAGTTCGTGGGCGCCGGAGCGGCGGTGGGCGGCTCGCGATTCGGCGCCGTACGACGGCTGCAGGGCCTGTCCCGGGCTGGCCGTGAGCAGGGTGGTGCCGCGGCACTCCGCGTCGGCGACGAACGCCCTGTCGCGGGTCCGGGCGTACGCCAGAGCGCGCCCGAGGACGGCCGGTTCGAGGAAAGGAAGGTCCGCCGGGAGGGAGGCCACGGCGCATCGGGGGTGGATCGCCCGGGCCGTCTGCTCGCCCTGCCGGAGGGCCTCGTTGAGGCCGGGGCCGTCGGTCAGGACGGGGCGCACGCCGAGGTCGTCGACGGTGTCGAAGTCCTGGAGGCGGTCGAGCACGACGATGACCTCGCCGACGCCGGGTGCCGCCCGTGCGGCCGTCACGGTGTCGCGGAGCAGGGCGCGGGCGACGCTCCGCCGGTCCCGCGGGCCCAGTTCGAGGCGGCTCTTGGCCAGTCGGAGGTCCTTCTGGGGGATGACGACCACCCAGTCCCAGCGCCTCATCGGAGGAACCCGACGCTCAGCGGCAGGGCACGGTGCACCTCGGTGTCGAATCCGAGCGCGGCCCGCGCGCGCTCGGCGGTGACGTCGTCGTACGTGGTGGTGCGCTGCCGGGTGGTCCTGCCCGCCGCGGCCGCCAGTTCCTTGATGCCGGCGATCGTCCGCATCGACCCGTTGGTCGATCCGGCCATCCGGCTGATGGTCTCCTCCATCAGCGTGCCGCCGAGGTCGTTGGCTCCGCCGCGCAGCATGTCGACGCAACTCTCCGGAGCGAGCTTCACCCAGGAGCAGGCGATGTTGTCGATGTGGCCGTGCATGAGGAGCCGTGCCAGTGCGTGGACGGCACGGTTGTCGCGGCGCGACGGGCCCGGACGGGCGATGCCCGCCAGGTAGATGGGCGAGCTCTGGTGGACGAAGGGCAGCGGCACGAACTCGGTGAATCCGCCGGTCTCCTGCTGCAGCTGGACCAGCGTCCGCATGTGGTCGACCCAGTGGCGCGGCTCGTCGACATGGCCGTACATCATGGTCGCGGTGGTCCTGATGCCGAGTTCGTGCGCGGTCCGGGGCCGCTCACCGGCGTTCGTGAGCTGCGCGCCTTGCGGGAGGGGAGGTGATGGTGGGGTGGTACCGGATGGATGGGCACATGAGGCAGGACATCCGGCGGATGGGATGAACCGGCCTCAATGGCCTGCACGTTCGGGCTCTGATCGGCGGCCGTCGCAAGCGCGCGAGCCCGATGGAGGGCGCCCTCCTGGTCCGAGCCGACGGGGACGTCGGTACGTCGTTCCCGCCCAACGACGAACCCCCGCCCTTCCGGCTGGGAAGGACGGGGGTTCGTCATCGGGAGGTCATGTACGCGGGTCGCGCGTGCTCCACGTGCCGTGTCACGGGCCGGCGGTGTCACGCGTTCTCACGCCCGACCCCGGGCACGTCATGCGCCCGCGGCGTCCTCGGCCTCCCAGCGCAGCAGGTCGCCCGGCTGGCACTCCAGCACCTCGCAGAGCGCGGCGAGCGTCGCGAAGCGCACCGCCTTGGCGCGGCCGTTCTTGAGCACGGCAAGGTTGGCGGGCGTGATCCCGACGCGGTCCGCGAGCTCGCCCACGGACATCTTCCGCCGGGCCAGCATCACGTCGATGTCGACGGAGATCGGCATCAGATCACCTCGTCCAACTCGGCCCGCATCCGCGTCGCCTCGACGTCGCGCGCGACGGCTTGGGCGAGCAGCATCCGCAGCACGAGCACCATCAAAGCGACCCCCAGGATGGCCACGCCGACCCCGCCCATGATGACGGTGACGCCCGGGTCCTCCCGCTGGCCCGGCGCATTGATGGCCGTGACCGCGAACCACACGAGGGCAGCCGCCACAATCGCGCCGATCATGACGTCCACGTACCGGAAGGCGGCGTGGGAGAACACGGTTCCGCGTTGCACCATCCCCACCAGCCGCCATACGCAGACCAGGGCGACCTGGGCCGACACCATCCCCAGGATCGTGATCAGGCGCAGCGGGGTCAGCGGGAGCGACCCGTCCTCCGGGTCGTTGCCCGACACCAATGCCCACACCATCCCCGCCTGTACGAACACGGTGCCGGCGAACACCACCACCAGCACGGCGCGCAGCGCACGCACGGTCAGCTTTCCCATGACCCACCCTTCCATCGAGTTACGATGGAAACCTATCGAATCTCGATAGGTGAAGCAAGACCGAGGATGGAGGGTGGGCGGCACGTTCACGCTGCGGCGGAAGGCTGTGGCGGTTCCGCGAAACCGGAAGAAACGGATGATCGCCTATGAATGCGCGTCACGCCGGTAGGTGTAGAGGATGAAGCCCTCGTGGAACTTGCCCACCTTGTCGTACAGCGCGCGAGCCGGGGCGTCTTCCAGGGTGTTCCAGTAGAGGCCCGGGGCGCCGTGTTCCTCCGCGTCGCGAGCGACCCATTCGATCATCGCGGTCGCGACACCCTGCCGCCTGACTTCCGCGTCCACGAACAGGTCCGCCAGGTAGCACTTCCCCGCGTACCAGACACTGGCGTGGAACAGGTAGTGCGCGATGCCGACCATCCTGCCGTCCAGCCGGGCGGCGATCCCGCGTATCCGCTCGTCGTCGAGCAGGCGTCGCCAGGTCCGTTCGTAGCTGTCGTCGTGCCGTTCGACGTCGAAGTACGTGTCCTTGCCGCGGGCCAGCACTTCCCAGCGGGCGCGGTCGGACTCGGTCAGGAAGCTGATCTCCACCATGGTGCCCATCCTGCCGTGCGGCCGGATCGACGGGTGCGTCCGGCCGTCACGGGGGCGGGACTTGCCCCGGGTGTGACGCCGGACCGGGTGCGGCGTCCCACCCCCCGCCCGCGTCGGGAAAACAACGCGACAGCCTGCGGCCGGAGTCCGTACCGTCGCCGCCATGGACGCAGAATCCACCACCCTGACGTGGCGACCGCTCACCACAGGCGACGCGAAGACGTCGGCCGACCTCCTCAACGCCATGGAGGCCGAAGACAAGATCGGCGAGAACTACGAGGAGGCGGACACCCTCCAGGAACTGGTGGATCCCTACGCGGACTTGGAGCGCGCGAGCCTCGCCGCCTTCGACGGCGACGTGATGGTCGGCTACATGAAGGCCACCTACAAACCGACCGCCGAGGACGTGCACCGGATCCTGGTCGACGGCGGCGTGCACCCGCACTACCGTCGCCAGGGCGTAGGCACCGTGCTGCTGAAGGCCGGGATAGCGGGCGCGAAGGCGTTGCACGCACTGCACCAGCCGACACTGAAGCTCGAGGTCCAGGTCCAGAACTGCGAGCGCATCGCCGGAGCGGCCGAGCTCTACCGCTCCCAGGGTTTCGCACCCGCCCGCTACTACCACTTCATGGAGCATCCGCTCGGTGACGCGATCCCGGACGCGGCGATCCCCGACGGGCTGCGGGTCGAGCCATGGTCGGAGCAGAACGACGAGGAGTTCCGGATGATCCGGAACGAGGCGTTCAAGGACCACTGGGGTACCGTGCCGGTGCCCGTGGACGCCTGGAAGAACAAGATCACCAATCACACCTTCCGGCCCGCGGTCAGTTTCCTGCTCCGGGACGTGGCGAACGGGGCCCCGGCGGGCATGCTGGTGACCATGTCGTGGGAGGCCGACACGGTGGCCACCGGCGTGCGCGAGGCGCACTTCATGCTCATCGGGACGCTCCGCGACTACCGCAAGCGCGGCGTCGCCGGCGGCCTGATCCGTCACGCGCTGCGCAGCGCCGCCGACCAGGGCTACGGGAAGGCCAGCCTGAGCGTGGACTCGACCAATCCCAGCGGGGCGTTCGGGATCTACGAGAAGGCCGGGTTCACACCCAAGGAGCGGTACGTACGCTGGGCGCTCGACGTCTGACGGTTTCGGTCCCCGGTGCTGTGGTCCCCGGTGCTGTGACCGGAAACGTTCACCGGGGGCTCGGCTCGAATGAGTGAAGTGAGCCGGTGGGGCATCGACCACTCAGAAAACCGCTGGACACGCTCCAGGGCGCTCCGCAATCATCCGGCGCTGTGACAGATGAACCCACCCGCCGTTCCCCGGCCCCAACCGGCCTCAGGTCGGTGAGACTCGTTGATCTCACGAGCACGGCCATGACCGCCTTGCTGGACGACGACCTCGCCCGGGCCAGTGCCGAAGCAGGAGTCGATCTCACGGACTACTTCCTCACTGATCAGGCGAAGTGGGTTTGGCGGTATCGGCTCAACCAGCTGGCCTCGGACCCGGGCAGCGCGGGGTGGCTCACCCGAGCCGTGGTGGCCGAGCCCGAAGGCGTCGTCGTGGGGTACGCCGGGTTCCACGGGCCGCCCGATGTGACGGGCATGGTGGAGATCGGCTATTCGGTGGCGCCCGGCCACCGTCGCCAGGGGTACGCCAGGACGACGTTGACCGAGTTGCTGCGTCGCGCCGCCGCCGAATCCGGAGTCAAGACCGCGCGGGTGACGATCAGCCCCGAGAACACCGCATCCCTGGCCACGATTTCCGGGTTCGGCTTCGTGGAGGTCGGAGAGCAGTGGGACGAGGAGGACGGCCTCGAGCTCATCTTTGAAGTCCCAGTCTGAAGGGGCTGCCGCCCGAAGGCGGCTCTCCGTCCCAAAGCGCCACAAGCGCCGACCCGGTTGGCGTTCCCGGTCACAACGCCTGTGTGCTCTCCTCAGCGTCGAGTTGGTGGTCCGCCCAGACGTAGCTTTCGGGAAGCAGGCCGGTGACGGGCACCGTTCGGAGGCCGTCGCCCGTCCCGACGATCACCTTGAGCGCTGGGAAGTAGTCAAGAAGGACCTGGCGGCAACGGCCGCACGGCGGCACGACGCCTCGGTCGCGGTCACCCACGGCGACGATGGTTTCCAGGTCATAAGCGCCCTGGGCGGCAGCAGCGCCGATGAGCACCAGCTCCGCACAGGGGCCTCCGGTGAAGTGATAGGCGTTCACCGCGGTGACGATCCGGCCGTCCCGGTCGCGGGCCGCAGCCGCCATGGTGTGGTTGTCGCCCCGGCAGCTTGTGGCCGCGACGTGCGCCGCCGCCCGGATCAGTTCGTGGTCGACACGGTCGGTCTGTGAGGTCATCTTCCATGCCTTCATGTGGTGTCAGCGCGACAGGGGAAACGTTGCCTCATACGTCGCTAGCTGCGGATGGGCTGAGATGCCGATGCCTGCTCGCGTTCCAGCAGTGTGACCGTGACGCCGGGCGCGACGTGGCGCTCACCGACAGGTGCGAATCCGCGCCGACGGTAGAGCGCGACCGCAGGCAGGTTGGCGGTCGCCGTGGAGACGACGGTCAGCTCCGCGGGCTCGAGCGAATCCAGTGCGTCGAGTAGTGCCGTTGCGACGCCGCGGCGATGCGCGTCCGGATGGACCACGAGGCGGCAGATGTCCAGAGCACCGTTCGGCAAGCGGGTCCAGGCGACCGCTCCGACGAGCCTCGACCCGTCGCGAACCCCGAGGAAGGACTCGTCGCATGCGCGCAGTTGCTCAAGGGACTCGTGCAGGGGCGGAATGCCGTCGAACCCGATGAGGCGGGCTTCGACCGCGTAGGAGATCCGCTGAAGGTCCCACAGATGACGCAGGGTGTCGGGATCGGCGAGGTCGAGCCGGACCGGTTCCGCGAACGGCCGGTGGAATTCGGTGGCGGGGTGGGTTTGGCCGGTCATGCTGTGATCCTCTCAGAACGACCGGCCGGGACACCGCTCTCGAACCTCGTGGAGGCCCGAAGGCGCACCACGGAATTGGTCCGCCGAAATATCCGTGAAATGGATCCGGCTCCGGTACCACTCGCCGCCTAGCGTTGCGGGTACGACAAGGGACCGTCCGCCCCGATGGGACGGTTCCGCCTGATCACAGGAGAGTGGACCATGCATGTCTTCGTTGCCGGCGCCACCGGCGCTGTCGGCCGTCAGCTCGTTCCGCTGCTGCTGGCCGAGGGGCACCGTGTCACGGGAATCTCGCGCAGCTCGGCGGGTGTCGAGCGCATTCGGCAGCAGGGTGCGGCAGCCGTCCAGGCGGACGTGTTCGACCGGGAGGCGCTGCACCGGGTCCTGGCGACGGCCGCGCCGGACGCCGTGATCCATCAGCTCACCGACCTGTCGGACGCCGACGGGGAGGCGACCAACCGGCTGCGGCGCGAGGGGACGGGCAATCTGGTGGACGCGGCGGTGTCCGCCGGCGTGACCAGGATCGTCGCCCAGTCGATCGCCTGGGCGTACGCGCCCGGGGAGGGGCCGGCCGACGAGGGCACACCGCTGGACGTCGGGGCGGCGCCGCCGCGCGGGGGGATGGTGGAGGGCGTCCGGGCGCTGGAGGGGAAGGCCGCCGAGGTGGAGACGGCGGTGCAGCTGCGGTACGGCATCCTGTACGGCCCGGGCACCTGGTACGCACCCGGAGGGCCCGTCGCCGCGGCGCTGGCCGGGGATCCGTCCGCCCGCTTCCTCGGGAGCACCGAGGCGGACCTTTCGGTGATGTCGTTCCTCCACGTCGCCGACGCCGCCAGGGCTGCCGTCGCCGCGCTCGGCTGGCCCTCGGGTCCCGTCAACATCGTCGACGACGAACCCGCGCAGGCCCGCGCGTGGCTGCCGGCGCTGGCCCGTGCCTTGGGCGTTCCGGCGCCCCAGCCCGTACCCGGTCGCCTGGACTGGGCGCGCGGCGCGTCCAACGGGCTGGCCCGGTCGCGCGGGTGGCGACCCGGGCATGCCTCGTGGCGCTCCGGCTTCGCGGCGCAGATGGCCTGACGCGGGCCGGCGGCCCGCCACGGTTCCCGGGCCGCCGAATTGGTCCGGTGCTCCGCGCGGGGAATGGACCGCGTGTGAGGCCGCACGCCCGCGTACGTTCGGGCCATGACCGCTGAAGCGCCCGCGCCCATGAAGATCTGTGTCTTCCTCTCCGCCGCCGACCTCGACGAGCGCTACACGCGGCCGGCCCGCGAGTTCGCGGAGCTCGTCGGCGCGGGGGGCCACACCCTGGTGTGGGGCGGGTCGGACACCGGGCTGATGAAGGTCGTCGCCGACGCCGTACGGGAGTCGGGCGGGCGGCTCGCCGGGGTCTCGGTCGGCTTCCTCCGGGAGTGGGCCAGGCAGGACGCCGACGAGATGGTCTTCGCCGAGGACCTCGCCTCGCGGAAGGCCCGGCTGCTCGCCGCGTCCGACGCGGTCGTGGTGATGGCCGGCGGCATGGGAACCCTGGACGAGGCGACCGAGGTCCTGGAGCTGCGGAAGCACGGTCTGCACGACAAGCCCGTCGTGCTGCTGAACACGGCGGGCTTCTACGACGGGTTGATCCTGCAGCTCCGGCGGATGGAAGAGGAGGGCTTCCTGCCGGTGCCGCTGGCGGAACTGGTCCTCGTCACCGACACCAGTGCCGCCGCGTTCGCCCACCTGGAGGCCTCCCTCGTCCTCGCGGCAGACACCCTCAACTGAGCGCCTGGGGCAACACGCTGCACAGGGTGTCCAGTGCGCCCTTCCACGCGCTGTCCGAGGGCGCCGCGTAGTTGACGACCAGGGCGTCCCGCTCGGGCAGCTGCCAGCCGGAATCCTGCGCCTCGTGGCCGAATTCCCTCAGCCCGCTCACCGCGAGACCCTCCCGGGCCGCCGCCTGGACGACCGAGTTCTCCGTTCCCGCGGGGAGTTCGAGGACGACCTGCAGCCCGGCCGCCATGCCGGCCGCCCGGACGCCGGGCGCCCGCTCCGCAAGGGCTGCGACCAGTTGGTCGCGGCGGCGCCGGTAGCGCTGTCGCATCGACCGCACATGCCGGTCGTAGGCGCCCGAGGTTATGAACTCCGCGAGCGTGAGCTGCTCCAGGGTGCTGGACATGTAGTCGCCGTACCCCTTGGCCTCCACGACCTCGGGGACCAGCTCGTCCGGGAGCACCATCCAGCCGAGCCGCACCCCCGGGGCCAGTGACTTGCTCGCCGAGCCGAAGTACACCACGCGCCGGGGGTCGAGGCCCTGCAGAGCGCCCACGGGCCGGCGGTCGTACCGGAACTCCCCGTCGTAGTCGTCCTCCAGGATCAGCCCGCCCGTGTCGCGCGCCCAGGCGACGGCCGCGGTGCGCCGCTCCGGGCACAGGGCGACTCCCGTCGGGTACTGGTGCGCCGGGGTCATCAGCACCGCGCCCACCCCCCGCAGGCGGGCCAGGTCGTCGGTGCGTGCGCCGTGCTCGTCGACGTACAGGGGCGGGGTCCGCAGGCCGGCGTCGGTCAGCAGGTCGCGGTAGAGGTCCAGGCCGTACGCCTCGACGGCGACCGCCCGCGCCTTGCGGACGCTGAGGACCCGTGCCATCAGTGCCAGTCCGTGGTGGAAGCCGGAGCAGACGACGATCCGCTCCGGCTCGGCGTACACCCCGCGGGTCCGTGCCAGGTAGTCCGCGAGCGCGGTGCGCAGTTCCGGACGGCCGCGGGGGTCGCCGTAGCCCAGGGCGTCGTTCGGCGCGGCGGTCAGGGCGCGGCGTGCGGCGGCGAGCCACTGGGCGCGGGGGAACCTCGCGAGGTCCGGCGAACCGGGCTGCATGGCGTACCTGGGGCGGGTCCGGGCGGGCCTGGTCCCGGTGCGGGGAGTGCCGGTCGGGGCGCTGTGCGGCTCGGCCCTGGGAGCCACCCGGGTTCCGGAGCCCTGCTGGGCGGTGAGCCAGCCCTCGGCGACCAGCTCCGCGTAGGCCTCGACGACGGTGTTGCGGGAGACGCCCAGGTCCGCGGCGAGCGAGCGGGACGGCGGCAGCCGGGTGCCGGGCCCCAGGCGCCCCGAGCGCACGGCTTCCCGCAGCGCGTCGGTGAGGCCGGTGCGCAGTTTGGTACCGCGCAGTTCCAGATGGAGGTCGGCGCCGATCGCGGACGGAGGCGGGTCGGCGGCGGAATTGGTCCGGGAATCCCTCATGTAATTGGACCATACTCCGGTACCACCCGATGCGTAGCGTTGCGGGCATGACGATGAACGAAGCACATGAGCACACCCCCCGCCTTCCGGAGCACACGGCGCGCATGGACTGGGCGAAGCTCGCCCCCGAGGCCTTCAAGGCGCTGGTCCGACTGGACTCGGCCGCGGGCCGCGGGGTCGACGCCGGCCTGCTGCACCTGGTGAAGGTCCGCGCGTCGCAGATCAACCACTGCGCCTTCTGCCTGGACATGCACAGCAAGGACGCCATGGCCGCCGGCGAGTCCGCGGAGCGCGTCATCCAGCTCGGCGCCTGGACGGAGGCGAAGCACTTCTACACGGCACGGGAGATCGCGGCGATCGAGCTCACCGAGGCGATCACCGTCGTGACGGACGGATTCGTCCCGGACGAGGTGTACGCCAGGGCCGCCGCGCAGTTCGACGAGACCGAACTGGCCCACCTCGTCGCCGCGATCGTGGCGATCAACGCCTTCAACCGCATCGGCGTCTCGACCCGCATGGTCCCCGGCCACTACACGCCGAGCGCCTGAGCCTGATACGCCCGTCCGGCCGGGCCTGGGACCCACCCCGCGCCCGCGCGGGGGGCCGGGTCCCCGCCCCGCCCGGTCTGCCCGGCGTCCGACCGCGTCCCCCGAACGTCGCTCCTCCCCCGGCAGCAGACGTCAGGGGTGCCCCGCCGGCGACCACCCCGACTAGGAGATCCAGGTGGGTACCGCTTCCCCTCCGCCACGCCGGCCGGCCCTGGCCCGTGCCGCCGACGAGTTCGTCCTCACGACCGTCCTGCTGTTCCTCGCGGTGACGGTCGTGCGATGGCTGCGTGACCCGCACTCGCCCCTCTACATCGCCGAGCTGCGCGTCGCCCTCGTCGTGATCGGCGCCGTCAGCGGGGCCATCCTCACCGGCCTGATCCTCAGCCCTCCAGGACGGCGCAGCGGCGGCCACACGAACCCCGCCGTCACCGTCGGCCTGTGGCTGATGAACGCCTTCCCCGGCCGGCACGTCCTGCCGTACGTGCTGGCCCAGCTCGCCGGTTCCGCCGCCGGTACGGGCCTGGCACGTCTTGCCTGGGGTCCGGCGGTGGCGCTCCCGTCGGTCTCGCACGCCGCGATCCGGCCCGCCCCGACCTGGCAGCCCGTGCCGGTCCTCCTCGCGGAGGTCGGGGGCATGCTCGCGCTGACCCTCGTCGTCGCGTTCTTCGTCGCCCGCCCCCGGTTCATCCGCGGCCTGGCGCCCGTCATCGGGCTGTCCGTGGGGGTGGTGATCGCCACCCTCGGCCCGCTCAGCGGGGGCTCGGTCAACCCGGCCCGTCAGCTCGGTCCGGCGGCCTTCTCCGGGCAGACCAACGACCTCGCGATCTACCTGGTCGGGCCCATCATCGGGGCGGTACTCGGGGCCGGGGCCTACCGGTTGCTCGTCCGGGCGCGCCGCACCCGCGTCACCGCGGCGGCAGCCGCCGCGCCCCCCGGCACGCCCGGCACGCGGCGTGTCCACCTGCTCGTCGGTGGCGCGTTGTTCGTTTCGGCGTTCAGCCTCCGGCCCGCGATCACCAGCCTCGGCCCCCTTCTGGAGGAGGTCCGTGCCTCCCTCGGCATGAGCGGCACGGTGGCGGGCCTGCTCACCTCCCTGCCGGCCCTGTCGTTCGCCGTGTTCGGCGCCGCGGCACCCCGGCTGTCCCGCCGGTACGGTCCGGCGGCCGTGATCTGCGCGGGCATGGCACTGGTCGCCACCGGCCTTTTCCTGCGCCCTTTCACCGGGCACACCGTGCCGTTCCTCGCCGCCAGCGCCCTGGCGCTGAGCGGCATAGCCGTCGGCAACGTCCTGATGCCCGTCGTCGTCAAACGCTGGTTCCCGCACCGCGTCGGCACCATGACCGGCCTGTACGCGATGGCCCTGTCCTGCGGTACGGCCCTGGCCGCCGCGCTCAGCGTCCCGGTGACCGGCGCCCTGGGCGGCGACTGGAGGCTCGGCCTGGCCGCCTGGGGCGTGGTCGGCGCCGTCGCCGTGCTGCCCTGGCTGCCCCTGGTACGGGACCGGTCCCGGCCCACCGCGGCCGCCGCCGGCGGGGATGCCGGCGTTCCGGCCGTGTCGGCGGGCCGCATCACGGGCAGTCCGACGGCCTGGGCGCTCACCGTCTACTTCGGGCTCCAGTCGGCCGCCGCCTTCGTCGCCATGGGCTGGCTGCCGCAGATCCTCCGCGACGCGGGCGTCCCGGCCTCCGCCGCCGGCCTGATGCTCGGGGTGTCGATGGCGGTGGGCGTGCCCATGTCCTTCGTCCTGCCCGCGATCGGCGGCCGGCTGTCCGGGCAGGGGCCTCTCGTCGTCGTCCTGGGCCTGTTCGGGGTCGTCGGCTACTCGGGGCTGTGGGCGGCGCCCGGTGCCGCGCCGTGGGTGTGGACCGTGCTCATCGGGGTCTCCAACTGTGCCTTCTCGCTGGCCCTCACCATGATCGGGATGCGCGCCCGTACCGGCCCCGGCGTCGTACGGCTCTCCGCCTTCGTGCAGTGCACCGGTTACCTGCTCTCCGTCCCCGCGCCGATCCTCATCGGAGCCCTGTACCAGCACACCGGTGGGTGGGACCTGCCCGTCGCCGTGATGCTCCTGCTGCTCGTGCCGCAGATAGCCGCGGGCGTGCTGGCCGGCCGGGACCGGACGGTGGAGGACGAACTCCGCCACGGCGCGGAGGCCCCCGCCCCTCCGCAACCGGTGCGCCGTCCCCAGCGCTCCCGGCTCAGGCCCCGCGACGAGTAGCCGCACCCCCGGACCGGCGAACCGCGCGGAAGTCCCGCACGCGACAGCCCGACACAACGAAGGAGACCTCCCGTGCTCAACGCCGACGGCCGGCCGATCCCGGTGATCATCGACTGCGACACCGGCATCGATGACGCCCTGGCGCTTCTGCTGGCGGTCCGTCACCCGGGCCTCGACCTGCGCGCGGTCACGTGCGTGGGCGGCAACACCGACGTGGACGCGGTGGTGCGCAACACCTTGACGGTGCTGGAACAGGCCGGCGCCCCCCACGTCCCCGTCGCCCGGGGCGCGGAGCGTCCGCTGATCGCACCCCCGCGCACGGCCCACCACGTGCACGGCCGGGACGGCATGGGCGACCTGGGGCTGCCCGCGCCCACCCGTACGCCCGCCGACGTGGACGCCGTAACCCTGCTGCGCCGGGAGATCCTCGCCTCCCCTCGCCCCGTCACGCTGATCCCCACGGCGCCGGCCACCAACATCGCGCTCCTGCTGCGCACCCACCCGGAGGTCGCCGCCGGCATCGAGCGGATCGTCTTCATGGGCGGCGCGGTGGGCAGGGGCAACGCCACCCCGGTCGCGGAGTTCAACGTCTGGCAGGACCCGGAGGCCGCCGCGATCCTGTTCTCCGCCCGGGTGCCGGTCACGATGTACGGACTGGACGTGTTCGAGCAGGTGGTCGTCCCGTCCGAGCACGTGCGCAGGCTGCTGGAGAGCGAGGAGCCCGGTACGCGCCTGGCCGGGCGCCTGCTCGCCCACCGCGTCCGAACCCGGACGAGACCGAGCCCGGCGGCGGCCTGGGGGACGCGGGCGCGGTCTGCGCGGTCGCCGACCCACGGGGGCTGACCACGCGCCGTCTGCCCGTCGAGGTCTCGCTCGGCCCGGGGCCCGGCAGGGGGCAGACCGTCGTCGACCGCCGCCTGCGCGTCGGCGAGTCCGAGATCCACGAGGGGGCCCGCGAGCGTCCGATGGTGGACGTGGCGCTCGGGGTCGACGTCGCCCGGTTCGTGGAGCTGTACCTGGAGGCCGTGGAGCGTGAGGGGCCGGGCCCGGCCGGCCATGCGCCGCGAGGACCGGTGAGGGAAAAAGTGGGATAGTTTCCCATACCATGAAAAATCGGCCGATTCCCCTGAACTTCTTCGGCATGCCTTTCGGCCTCGTCGGCCTGGCGGACGCCTGGCTGACCGCCGCCGAAGCCGGTCGCGTGCCACGGGGCGTCGGGGACGCGCTGCTGATCCTGGCGGCCGCCGTGTGGTTGCTGGTGACGGTCGCCTATCTCCACCACGCGGTACGGGCACGGTCCCTGGCACGGGACCTGACCGACGCCGCGGCCGGACCGTTCGCGTCGCTGTGTGTGATCGTCCCCATGGTGATCGCCGCGAACGGCCTCTACGTCCGGGCGCCCACGGCCGGGCGCGTGCTGGTGGACGTGTTCCTCGTCCTCACCGTGCTCCTCGGCGCCTGGTTCACCGGTCAGTGGATCTACGGACGGATCGACGTCGACCGCTTCCATCCCGGCTACTTCCTGCCTACGGTCGCCGGCGGCCTGCTGGCCGCGGCGTGTGCGGGGACGGTGGGGCAGCAGCGGCTGGGTCAGGTGATGTTCGGCCTGGGCGTGGTCTGCTGGATGATCCTCGGCTCGGTGATCATGGGACGGTTGTTCTTCCGCCCCCTGCCGCCTCCACCGCTTCTGCCGACCCTGGCGATCGAGATCGCCCCCGCGGCCGTGGCCAGCACCGCCTACTTCGCGCTGTTCACCGACTCCATCGACGGGGTCGCGGCCTTCCTCGGCGGATACGGACTGCTGATGGTGCTGGCCCAGCTCCGGTTGCTGCCCGCCTACCTGAAGCTGCCCTTCATGCCGAGCACATGGGCGTTCACCTTCAGCTGGGCCGCGGTCGCCGCCGTCGCGATCCACTGGGTGGAGCGCCAGCGTGCGCCCGGGGCCGGCGCGTACACCTACGTGTTCCTCGCCGCCATCACCGTGTTCATCGGCGGCATCGCCCTGCGGACCCTGGTCGCCCTGACGCGGCACGAACTGCTGCCTCCGGCGCCGGCTCCGCAGCCGGCCGAGCCGCAGGGCGGCGGCGCCTGAGGCGCCGAAGGCACCGCCACCGTTGCCGCGGGTCCGCCGTTCGCGGCGGAACTCACCTCTGCAGGAAGGACTGCAGCAGGTTCGTCACTTCCTGGGGCTTCTCCTCGGTCACCCAGTGACCCGACCCCTTGATGACCCGGCCCTCGACGTTCACGGCGTAGTCACGCCATTGGTCGGCGATCTTGCCGCCGAACGACGCCTGGCCGCCGATCGCCAGGACCGGCATCCGCAGCTTGCCTTCGGCCAGGAACTTCTTGTTCTGGTCCACGTCCCCGCGGAGCTCGCGGTACATCTTCATCCAGGCCACCGTGCGGCCCGGCTCCTTCAGGTAGTGGGCGTAGAAGTCGTAGTCGTCCTTCGTGAACGCCGATCTGTCGGCCAGGAGCTCCTCGATGAAGCCCTGGACGAAGACGCGCTCGTGACCGTCGATGAGCTGCTCGGCGAGCGGTAGCTGGAACAGGCCGAAGTGCCACATCGAGGGGGTCTTCGGGTTGGCCTCCAGCGCCGGGAAGCGGTACAGGCTGTCGTCCGGGATGGGAGCCTCCATCACGGCCAGGCGGCGCACCTCCTTCGGCCACTGGGCCGCGTAGGCGTAGCTGACCCACAGACCGACGTCGTGCCCGACGACCTGGACGCCGTTGTTCAGCTTCAGCTGCTTCAGCAGCTCATGTACGTCCTTGGCCATCTGCGCCTTCGCGTAACCTCCCCTGGTGACCTCGGAGTTGCCGGCGCCGCGAAGGTCGACCGCGATCACGGTGTGGTTCTTGGAGAGCGGGCCCATCTGGTCCCGCCACTCGGCCCACGACTGGGGGAAGCCGTGGATCAGCACGACCGGTGAACCTTTGCCGCCGCGCAGGTAGTGCATGCGGAAGCCGTTCACCTCCGCGTACTTGGACGTGAAACCGGGGGGAGGTTTCGCCTGCGGGAAGGCCGACGGGGACGGAGACTCCCCCACCGCCGTGTCCCGCCCGCGGCTGTCGCCCCATGCCCCGGCGCTCGCGCTCGGGCAGACCAGCAGGGCGGCCGCCAGCACTGCGATGAGCGCGATGAACCTGCCGGTTTTCCTGGTTGGTGTGTCCACGATTCACCCACCTGAAGTGATTCGTACGAGGGAAGTCAAGGTGTTGCCGCAGGCCACCGGTACGCGTGATCAAGGCGAGTCGACAGCGGTGGACGCTGTGCCACCGGCGACGCCGCGCACGGCCCGGCGGGCCGTGGGATTTCCCCCAGCGGCAGGGAGTACGGGCAGCGGGGAATGGCCTGCCCACCAGGCTGTACACGCCGGCGGAGGCCGAGCTGAACGTCGGCCCTACGCGACCATCATGAGCACAGCACGCGGGGATACGCCATTGGGGGGACGCAGGACGGCGGGCCGCCCGCCGACGCACGGGAGGCGCTGCCGTCCGGCGGAGGTCAGCGCACCCGGATGCCGGCGCGGAAGACGGCCCGCACGTCCAGGAGGGCGGCGGGGTCCTTGACGGGATCGCCGTCGACGGCCAGCAGGTCGGCGTCGGCACCGGCGGTGATCCTTCCCTTGCGGCCCTCCACACCGCACAACCGGGCGGCCAGGCTGGTCACGGAGATCAGGGCGTCGGCAGGGGCCACGCCCAGACGGACGAGGGCGCCGACGCCGTGCGGGAGGACGTCGTGGGGCTTGTCGGGCCCGATGCCCGCGTCGGAGCCGATGACCACGTTGGCGCCCGCGGCGTGCAGGTTGCCGAAGGTGTCCAGGATGGTCTGGACGTGTGCGGCCAGGGCCGGGGGCGGGTTGAACGCCGCACCGGGGACCATGCCCAGGGTGAGGCTGGCGAACGTGCCGCTGTCCACGATGGCCGCGGCGAGGGCGGGGTCGTACGTGGCGCCGTCGGCGCCGAGGAAGGTGACGTGCTCCAGGCTGTCGACGCCCGCGTCGAGGGCGTCCTTGATGGCCTGGACACCGTGCGCGTGGGCGGCCACCGGCAGCCCGAGACGGTGTGCCTCGTCCACGACCGCGCGCAGGTCCTGCGGGCCGTACTGGGAGGCGTGCGGGGGCACGGAACCGGGCGTCATGTTGCCGCCACTGGCCATGATCTTGATGACGGCGCAGCCGCGGGCGTGGCGCTCCCGCACCGCGGCGCGCAGTGCCTCGGTGCCCTCGGCCTCGCCGCCGAAGAAGTGGCAGTGCCCGCCGGGCGTGGTGAGCGGGGGCCCTGCGGCGAGGATCTCCGGCCCGTTCTCCGGGGCCCGGGCGAACTCCTCGACGAGGGTCAGCGAGAGGTAGTCGCGGTCACCGAGGTCGCGGACGGTGGTGATGCCGGCCCGGAGCGCCGCCCGGGCGGCGGCCCGCATCCGCGCCAGCAGGTCCGCGTCGCCGGTCGCGGCCAGGGAGGTCACGGGGTCGGGGCTCGCGTCGAAGGCGAGGTGTGTGTGGGTGTCGATGAGGCCGGGCAGCAGGCACGTCCGCGGGCCGAGGTCGACGACCGGGGTGCCGTCGGTCGGCAGCGCGCCGGTGCGGTCCACGCGGCTGATGCGGTCACCTCTGACATGGACCGTGGCGGGCCCTGAGCGGGTGAACCCGTCGAACATCGAACCGGCGTGTATGGCAGTGGTGTTGAGCAAGGTGCTTCCCATCGAAGAGCAGTGCCGGCCCGCTGGACGTGGGGCCCGCGGGAGGGCGTGCGTCGTCACGGAGACGGCGAGAATCGAGCGGCGGCCCGGGGCCGGCCGGGATCAGGCCGGCGTGCCCATCCGGCGGACGGCCTCGGTGAGGATCTCCGGCGACGTGGCGAAGTTGAGGCGTACGTGCCCCGCGCCCCCCGTGCCGAACTCCAGGCCCGAAGTGAGGGCGACCCGGCCGCGTTCCAGGAAGGCGGCCGCGGGATCGTCGCCGAGACCGAGGGCACGGCAGTCCAGCCACGCCAGGTACGTCCCCTCGGGCCGCTGGTACCGGACGCCGGGAAGGTGCCGCTCGAGCAGTTCGCCGAGGAGGCGGCGGTTGTCGTCGAGGCCGGTGAGCAGCGCGTCCAGCCAGCCGCCTCCGAGCCGCAGGGCGGCGGTCTGGGCGATGACGCCGATGCCGCTCAGCTCATGGGCGACGCTCAGGGGGATGCGCCGCAGGGCGTCGTCCGCCTCCTGCGCCCAGGCGAGCATCCCGGCGCGGAAGCCCGACAGGTGCCATCCCTTGGAGGCGGAGTAGACGGCGACGGCGTCCTCGGCGCCGGGGACCGAGAGGTACGGCACATGGCGCGCGCCGGCAGGGACGAGCGGCGCGTGGATCTCGTTGGAGACGACCCGCACCCCGAACTGCCGCGCCAGTCGCGCCACCGCGGCCAGTTCCTCCGCCGTGTGGACCGTCCCCGTCGGGTTGTGGGGGCTGCACAGCAGGAAGACCGTGGGGCGGCCGCCGTCGACCGTCCGTCCGAACGCGGCGCGCAGGGCGTCGAGGTCGATGCGGTGGTCGGGCCCCAGCGGGGCCTCCACGACGCGGCGGCCCAGTCCCTCCGCGATGTGCCGGTGGAGCCCGTATCCCGGGGAGTTGACGACGACCACGTCCCCGGGCGCCGTCGTCACCTTGAGCGTCTCGGCGATGCCCGTCAGGGCGGAGGGGACGACCATCGTCCGCTCCGTCGCCATGCGCCATCCCCAGCGCTTCGCGGCGAATTGGTCCCAGGCCTCCGCCATCGTCGCGTCGAAGGGCGGGTAGCCGGTGTCCCCGCGTTCGAAGGCCAAGGACACCGCGTCCACGACCGCGGGGGCCGGGGTCGCGTCCATGTCGGCTATCCACAGCGGCAGGACGTCCGCCGGATGGTGACGCCACTTGACGCCCTTGCGACGCCGCAGTTCGTCGATCGTGAGCCGGCGCAGCGGATTGTCCGCCCGCCGTGCCGTGTCGTCGAGTGTCTCGAATCCTGCGGGTGCCATGACCTTCCTCCGGTGGACGTGCGACGCGGTCACGCGCGGATCCGCCGGGACGGACCATCGCCGGAGACCGCGAGCGCGCCTTCCGGACTCCGCCCGCTCCCGCGCGGCGAACACGGCGCGTGACCGATTGCCGCGCCCACCCTAGCAGGGTGTTTGACGAGTCAAGGATGCTGCGGTCGCCGCGCCGCACCCGGCGCGGGCGAGCGCTCACCCGGTCACGTCCGGGCTTCCCTCCGGACGACGTGGCCGGCGGCGTGGTGCAGAGAGCGCCAGGTCACCACCGCCCAGGCCGCCACGAGCAGGACGTAGAGCACGACGGCGGCCCAGACGAAGGGCTGTGATCCGGTGCGGGTGGCGAGGGCACCCGTGCCGGTGACGCAGGCGCCCAGCGGGAAGATGAAGGACCACCAGCTGGGCGCGAAGGGGAGTCCCGCTCGCAGCTGCCGTACGGTCAGCGCCGCGGCGAGCACCAGCCACAGCATCGCGAAGCCCCACAGCCCGATTCCGCCCAGCAGCGCGAACGCCGCCGCGGCCCGGGCGTACGGCGCGGGCAGCGCGCTCGGCGCCGCCGTGGCCAGCGAGCCCATCGCCGTGACCGCCTGGTCGACGGCGCCCAGGCCGATCCACACCGTGGGCACCACCGCTCCCGTGGGTGCGTCGTGGTGGACCAGCCGGCTGAAGACCATCGCCAGGACCAGCAGGACCGCCACCAGGCCGAGCCCGAGCATCGCGTAGCAGCCGAGCAGCAGGGCCAGCCGCGGCTGCCCGGCCGGTGTGTGCGGGACCAGCAGGGCGCCCGTCGCAGCGGAGACCAGCGGCGGCACCACCGGCATCAGCCAGCCGCCGAACGCCGCGTCCGGAGCGAAGCGGTGCCGGGTGACCATCACGTACGGCACCGCGCAGGCCGCCGCCAGGCCGAGTACGGTGCCCAGTGACCACAGCACCCAGTCCACGTTCAGGGCCGTACGCGCTCCGAGCACCTGCCGGCCGAGCAGCTGCGCGCCGGCACCCACCGTGAGCAGTGCCATCGGCGGGGCCCCGAGGAACGGCGCCAGCATCGGATCGCCGGCGTGCACCCGCAGCGTCCGCTGCCTGAGGTAGCCCGCCGCGAGGACGACCAGCAGCAGCGCGGCGCCCGACCAGACCACCGTGGCCGCGTCGCGCAGCCAGGCGGAGCTCCGCGGCAACGTGACCGCCGCGTTGGCGACGATGCCGGTGCCCATGACCGCCGCGAACCAGCTGGGGCCCAGGTGCGGACGTCGCGTCCCGGTCAAGGCCGGCAGCCGGGGACGTGCATGGGTGGCGTGCCGGGGCCCCGAGTCGCTTCGGGGCGGGAGGGACCGGGTATCGCTGGGGTCGGATGTCACGGCGGAGAACGCTTCTTTCCTCACATCGGGAATCACCGTCGGCAATCGGCACACCGGCCCCCAGGCCCAACAGCTCACGGGCCGCGGCCGCAGCCGTCGGCTCGTTGGCCCTACGACGTTACGGTGACGTTGGGCTCCCTCCGCATCACTAGGCGTGCCAGGACACCCTCACATCAGGACGTCCGGCCCGCGGAACCCGGCGGGCGCCGTACGCACCGGCGCCGCACGACGCGGGGGGACGTCCTGATGTGACGCCTCCCCGGCACCTTCGGCCCTCGGCGTCGGCCCGGCACCGTCGTAGCGTCGGTGGTGCCACACGGTCAGCGATGCGCGCACCCCACCGGCACGGAACGGGGCCGCTCCCCCGCCGGGAGCGACGCGCGGATGACGGGGCCCTTGCGACGGCGCCCGCCATCGGCTGTCCCGAATGAGGAAAGAAGGCGATCCACCCAGTGGCGTCGACATCCAGCGCCAAAGAACCGGCACTCCAAGGACCGGAATTCGGCCTCAACGAATGGCTCGTGGACGAACTGTACGAGCGCTACCTGCACGATCCCGGATCGGTCGACGAGCAGTGGAGGGACTTCTTCGTCTCCCCCGCCGCCACCGCCGGCCGGCAGGAGCGGGCCGGCACGCCGTCCCCGCATGAGGACGCGCGAGAAGCGGCCGCCAAGGCCGTGCGCGTCGCCGCGCTCATCCACGCGTACCGCGTACGCGGACACCTGGTGGCCGACACCAACCCCCTCGCGGCCGGTCGGGTGAACACGCACCCGGAGCTCGACATCGCGGCCTTCGGGCTGCGCGACGGGGACCTGGAGGCGGAGTTCGTCGTCGACGGCTTCGCCGGGCGCGACACCATGACGTTGCGTGGCGTGCTGGACGTCCTGCGCCGGTCCTACTGCGGGACGGTGGGCGCCGAGTACATGCACATCCAGGCGTTCGAGGAGCGCCGCTGGGTGCAGGAGCGGATCGAGGCACCTTCGCCGCGACCGGACCGTGCCGACCAGTTGCAGGTCCTGTACCGGCTGGGCGCCGCGGAAGCCTTCGAGACCTTCCTGCAGACCAAGTACGTCGGCCAGAAGCGGTACTCGCTCGAAGGGGGCGAGTCGGCGATCGTGCTGCTCGATGCCCTGCTGCTCCGCGGCATCGGGCACGGGATGCGGGAAGCGGTCATCGGGATGGCCCACCGGGGCCGGCTCAACGTGCTGGCCAACATCATCGGCAAGTCGTACGGGAACATCTTCCACGAGTTCGAGGACGCGGTGGACATCCTGTCGGTCCAGGGGACCGGCGACGTGAAGTACCACCTCGGGGCGGAAGGGACCTACCACGCCCTGGACGGCGGCGCGATCGCCGTCTCCGTCGTGGCGAACCCCTCCCACCTGGAGATCGTCGGGCCGGTGGCCGAGGGGGTCGTGCGCGCCAAGCAGGACCTGGCCGACGGCGACGGCGCGGCGTTCCCCGTCCTGCCGGTCGTCGTCCACGGCGACGCCGCGTTCGCCGGGCAGGGCGTGGTCTCCGAGACGCTGAACATGTCGCAGCTGCCCGGCTACCGCACCGGCGGGACGGTGCACATCGTCATCAACAACCAGCTCGGTTTCACGACCTCGCCCGCCAGCGGCCGTTCCAGCACCTACGCCACCGCCGTCGCGCGGACGGTCGAGGCGCCGATCTTCCACGTCAACGCGGACGACCCCGAGGCCGTCGTGCGGATCGCACGCCTGGCCTTCGACTACCGCCAGGCGTTCCACAAGGACGTCGTCATCGACCTGATCTGCTACCGGCGCCACGGGCACAGCGAGGTCGACGACCCGTCGATCACCCAGCCGGCCATGTACGACCGGATCGACGCCACGCCTTCGGTGCGCAAGCTGTACGCCCGGTCCCTGATCGACCGGGGGGCCATCGACGAACGGCAGGCCGAAGGCGCCCTGCGGGACTACCGGGAGCGCCTGGAGCAGGCCTTCGCCGAGACGCGGGCCCTGACCGCGGCCCGCTCCCCGAAGCCCGCCACCCCCGCGGACCACCGGGACGACACCGCGCTGCCGGTGCCGACCGCGATCACGGAGGCGGCCGCCCGGCACGTCATCGCCTCCCAGACCGGGCAGCCCGCGGACTTCACCGTGCACCCGCGCGTCCTGCCGCAGCTCCACCGGCGCGCCACGATGCTGGACGCCGGCACGATCGACTGGGCCACCGCCGAGACGCTGGCGATCGGCTCCCTGCTGATGGAGGGGGTGCCGGTGCGGCTGTCCGGACAGGACTCCCGCCGCGGCACGTTCGGCCAGCGTCACGCGGTGCTCACCGACCGGCGCACCGGCGCGGAGCACACCCCGCTGAACGGCCTCGGCGCGGGCAGCGCGGACTTCTCCCCCTACGACTCGATGCTGTCCGAGATGGCTGCCCTGGCCTTCGAATACGGCTACTCGCTGGAGCGGCCGGACGCGCTGGTGCTGTGGGAAGCCCAGTTCGGCGACTTCGCCAACGGCGCGCAGAGCGTCGTCGACGAGTACATCGCGTCGTCGGAACAGAAGTGGGGCGAACGCTCCGGGGTGACGCTACTGCTGCCCCACGGACTGGAGGGCCAGGGTCCCGACCACTCCTCCGGCAGGATCGAGCGGTTCCTCCAGCTGTGCGCGCAGGGGAACATGACCGTCGCGGTCCCGACGCTGCCCGCGAACTACTTCCACCTGCTCAGGCAGCAGGCGCTCGGCGAGCGCAGGAGGCCCCTGGTGGTGTTCACCCCCAAGTCGATGCTGCGGCTGAAGGAGGCCACCTCCGGGCTGGCGGACTTCACCACGGGCTCCTTCCGACCGGTCGTGCCGGACCGGGACGTCGACAGCGCACAGGCCCGGCGCGTGCTGCTGTGCTCGGGGAAGGTCTTCTACGACCTGGACGCGTACCGGCGGAACGCCGGCCTGCGGGACACGGCGATCATCCGGCTGGAGCGTCCCTACCCCTTCCCGGACGAGGAACTCGGCGCGGAGCTCGCCCGCTTGCCCCGTGACGCCGAGGTGCGGTGGGTGCAGGAGGAGCCGGAGAACCAAGGGGCATGGTCCTTCGTCAGGCCGCACGTGGAGCGGCTGGCGGGCCGCCCCCTCGGATGCGTCAGCCGGCCGTCCGCCTCGGCCCCCGCGGTGGGCTCCGCCCGGCGGCATGCCGCCGAGCAGAAGGAGCTCGTGGAGTCGGCCTTCCGCTGACCACTCCCGCGACGGCGCACGACACCCCTGGGACCGTCCTCCCGGGGGTGTCCGCCGTAGGAGGGCCGCAGCGACCGCGTGTCGGCCGATGGCCGTACGATCCGGCGCATGATCCGGATCTCCTGGGCTCTGATGGCCCAGCACGTGGACGAGTGGTCGGGAACCGACCTGGACGAGGGCGCCGCGGTCCTCCAGGACAGGGTGCGCGCGGCGGTCGCCACGATCGGCCTGAATCCCGAGGCCGTGCAGCATTGGTGGGCGGACTTCCTCACGCCCGTGGTCGATTCACTGCGTACGGAGGGCGCTGCCGCTCTCGCCCGGGGCGAGTCGTGGAGCAAGGCGGCGGGACCGTTCCTCGCCTGCGCCTCCCCGGTCGGCTGACCGGGCGGAGCCGCGGCGCGGAGGCGGCACCGCACCACCCCGTTGGCGCACCCACCGTCCGCACCGCCCCGGCGGCCGCCGGAAACACAGGGCCGGGGCGGGCACCCGGGGGCCCCACCCACGAGCCCTGCACGACCACTCCACCACGCCCCACTGACATACAGGACAAAGAACAGCAGGAGTAAAGGGGTTGTTGAGGTGCCCACCCAGAGCCAATGCGGCGGCTGACCTGCGAAAACCCTGCGTATGTGGCGGGAGGTCACCGTAGGGCAGGGTGTAGGGAGGACTGTAGGGAAGGCTGTAGCGACCTCTGTACGCGCTGAAGGCAACCGTGGTCACTCACCAGGCGGACCTGCCGGGCCTTGCGCCAGGCTCCAGCCGCCCCGCCGCTCACCGCCCGCCTGTCCGGCAACACGTCCATGAGCCGGCCAGGCCGGAACAGTGCACCAACTTGAGGCGCGACATGAAGTGACCGGCTGGAATGCGAACTCACCGACCTCTACGACCGCGTTCACTGCGGGCCAAACCTCTTTACCGGTGAGTCGCGCCGGCCCGTGCAGTGCGGATCCTGCCGGTCCGCAGCCCGCGGTGACGAGCAGACCAGCGCTTCAGTTGGACTGGGTACCTGTGAGTCGCTGCGCCACTTAACGGCCCGGCCGAGAGCTGTCAGCAACGAACGACCCCTGCCCCAGCACAGTACGCAGCCGGCCCTCGGTTCGCAGCGCGGCCACCGCCTTCTGCACCGTGGACGGCGCCACGTCCAGTTCGGCGGCCAGCGCGTTCACAGCAGGGAAACGCTCCCCCACGGGGTATGTGCCGGCGTCGATACGACGGCGCAGTTCGTCCCGTACCTGAGTCCATACGGGAACGCTCCGGTCAAGATCCATGGCTTCAGCGTGCGCGAATACGCGAAAACAGGCGACCACGTATACGCGAATACGCGTATGCTCGGAAACGAAAACACCCCGACAGTCGTGCAAGGACTGCCGGGGCTGAGCCGATCGCTACTGAGGAGCGAACGACGATGCGAAGCCTAGTGGCCGCAGTCTTGAACGTCCTCCTGCCCGCCCACGGAAAGCGCCGAGCCAACCCCGAGGCGAAGCCCACCGTCCACCCCGTTCCGCCACCGAAACCCCGGGCCCCTCGTACTGCAATGGTGCTCGACGCCGAGACACTCCCGATCGTGCCCCGGTATCTCGAGGCGTTCGAGCAAGCACGCGAGCGACAGGTCCAGCGGGAACGGCGAAGGTCTCTCGCGCTGGCAGCCATGGGGCAGGACTACGTGCCGGAGCGCGCGGCATGACCGACGCCGTGGCTGGGCTGCGCCTGCTGCCGTGGGACGGTCCCGATGGGAAGCCCGCGTACACCCCCGACGACAATCCCGAGGGCATGATCGCGCGACTCGCCGACCGCATGGAACGCGAACAACTCACCGCAGCGTCAGACCTGCTTGAGCTCGCACGTCAGATGTTCGGCGTTGGTGAGCCGCTGGCCCCGGAGCAATCACGCTTCGTCGTGGCACGGCTCTGCGACGTGCTGTCGAACACGCTGCGGGTCGCCGAGTCGCGCGGCATGCGTCTGAAGACCAGAGACGCCGATGAATAGGCGCGAAGCTCCACTGATAACCCTGCGCGTATCGCGCGACGGCGGGCGGACGTGGGAGCGCCCCGTGCGATTTCACCGTAGCGACAACCTGCAGCCCCTCCAGTCTTCCGTATGGCCACCCTGCGAGTGCCGCCGATGCGTGCCGGGGCTGCGCCGCACATAGCGACCGGGACCGAATTCAGAGGTGCCCGTGGCGGCCTACGTACGCGCAGGTCGCCGCCGGGCCCTGCTCCATCGACGCATCAGCGGGGGATGACGACCTCCAGGACTGAGCGGAAGGTCGTGGTCGTATTCTCCTAGGCACCCGCGGTCCTGGTGCAGACCACGATCTGCGCCTCTCGTGAGCCGAGTGGATGAGCTCGTGGGCGCCGCCCGTCAGACTGCGGCCCTTCGGTGCTCGGCCAGGGCACACGACAAGCCGCGGCAGCTCGACCGGGTACACAGCGGAGGTCGCAGGTCGCTAGGCGGCGAGCAGGTCGGCCCAGTGGGTGAATCCGGCATGGTCGCAACGGACGCCATTCCGGGCCGACAAGGCCCTCACGATGCCGAGGCCCCGGCCGTGCTCGTCCGGATCGACGGCGCCCGCCGCCGCGCGGAGCTCTGCCGACGGACCCGAGTCGGTGACTTCGACGCGCAGGGCGCTGCGCCCTTCGACCTCGGTCCACGACAGGCGCAGGCCCGCGGGGCCGTCGGTGTGCACGATGGCGTTGGTGGCCAGCTCCGATATCACCAGCAGCACGTCCTCGGCGACCGGCGGGGCCATCTCCCACTCGGCCAGGATCCTCCGCACCCGTCGCCGCATGACGGACAGGGCGCTGGGGAAGTGGGGCAGCGTGCAGGCGTGTTCATCGTCGTTCAGGGGCGTCGGCTCCGGATGCGCCGCCTCGGTGTCCTCCACCGCGCTCCGTGCCCGCGGCACCTCTGCTTCGAGGCAGTCCGGCGCACGCCGCCCGCGCCGATCGGGTTCGGGAGTCGGACCGATGGAAGTCATGGTGATCGCCTTCTGCTCGCTCCGGGCCGCCGACGTCCGCCTGCGACTCCTACCCGAGTAGGAGGCTTCACAACGGCCGAGGGCCGCTGTTTCCCAAGCGTTCAACTCCCGGAAGCCCGTTGCCCGTGGCCTCACTCGCGGTCGGCCATGGCCCACATCGCCCGTGTGCTACGCGCCCGCCGTCGGGCTCAGGTCCCCCGCGCCCAGGCCGGTCGTCCGGAAACTGGCCCGGAATGCCGCCGGCGTCACGCCCAGGTGTCGTACGAACGCCCGGCGGAGGGACTCGGGCGAGCCGAATCCCGTGCGCCGCGCCACGACGGCCATGGGGTCGTCACCGGTCTCCAGCATCGCCTGGGCGGCCTCCAGCCTGACCTGCTCCACGTACCGCCCCGGACTGGTGCCCACCTCGTCGTAGAACAGCCGCGTGATGTGGCGGACGCTGACGCCGGCCCTGCGGGCCATGGCCGTCAGGGAGTGGTTGCCGCCGGGGTTCTCCGCGACCGAGTCCAGGACCTCGCGGAGCATCTCCTGACGCGGGTGCGGCAGCCGGGAGCGGGCGCTGAACTGGGACTGGCCACCCGGTCGCTGCATGAAGACGACCATGTCCTTGGCGACCGCCCGGGCGACCTCCGCCCCGTAGTGCTCCTCGACGAGAGCCAAGGACAGGTCGATGCCGGCACTGACGCCGGCCGAGGTCATCATCTTCCCGTCGCGGACGAAGATGGCGTCCGGCTCGACCTTCACGGACGGGTAGCGCAGGCCCAGTTCCCGGGTCTGCCTCCAGTGCGTCGCCGCCCGCCGGCCGTCCAGCAGCCCTGCCGCGGCCAGCAGGAAGGCTCCCGTGCACACCGATGCCGTGCAGCGGGCCTTCTCGCTCAGTCCCCGTACGGCGTCCAGCAGGGCGTCGTCCTTGATCACGGTTTCCCATTCCGGGCCGCCCGGGACCACCAGGACGTCGCACGGCTCGTGCACGTCGGCGACGGACAGGTCGGCGCTCAAACGCGTCCCGGCGGCGGTGACCACCTCCGCGCCGTCCTCGGACACGACCTTGACGCGGTACGGTCCGCCCCATTCGTTCGCCGAGGCGAAGACTTCGATGGGGCCCGTCACGTCGAGCAGCCGCACCCCCGGGAAGACGAACACCAACACCGTGGGCGGACCCGCTCCAGGCTGCTTGTGAAACATGGGACACCTCCCGGTCATGCGCCGCGCGGACCGCGGACGCCGCGGTTCCCACCTGAGTCCCCTGAGTCACCTACGCCCCAAGGGCCCCAGGACGACGACGGCGGAACCGCCGCTCCCCCGTTTTCCACCTGCCATCGTGCGCCCGCGACCCGCACCGGTGCCACGACCTGCTTGCTCCCTCCTGGGAGGCACAACCTCCCAGACCGCGCACCGGTACCACGACCCTCGACGGGTGGAGCCCGGCGCCGCCCCGCCGTCTCATGCGGCGGGCGCCTGAGGGCTGCGGGCACCCAGCAGCGCAAGGCAGTTGACCCACAGCGGGCCGAGCTGCGCCGTGTTGTTGTAGAGCTTGGCGAACAGGACCCGGCCCTCGAGCTGTGCCACCACGGAGCGGGCGGCCGCGTGAGTGTCCGAGACGGTCACCTCGCCCCGCCGCAGGGCCTCGACGACGACCGACTCCACCATGCCGACCTGCGTTTCGAAGATCTTGCGCAGGCGATCGCGGACGGCTTCGGTCAGCTCGCCCGCCTCCACCGCGAAGTTGGCGAACATGCAGCCCGCGATGGTGCCGCAGTCCCGCTGTCCCTCACGCTGCTGGACGCTGGTGGCCTCGAAGAGCCTCCGC
This sequence comes from Streptomyces sp. NPDC059718, assembly GCF_042733315.1. NCBI lineage: Bacteria > Bacillati > Actinomycetota > Actinomycetes > Kitasatosporales > Streptomycetaceae > Streptomyces > Streptomyces sp. NPDC059718. Next base: position 24,800 of record NZ_JBHWGA010000055.1, on the reverse strand, counting down.
AACCGCGACAGGGGTTCCGCGTCGGGATCGAGGAGGCGGAGCCAGGCGCGTCGTTGCGCGTTCCAGTGCTCGTCGATGACGCTGAGCGCGAGGGCCTCCTTGGTGGCGAAGAAGTAGTGGAAACTGCCCCTGGGCACTTCTGCCGCCCTGCAGATCTCCGCCAGCCCCAGCGCCGAGTAGCCACGTTGGTCGAACAGCGCGTGAGCGGCGCTCAGAATCTTCTCCCTGGCACCACTGGTGCTTCCCATACGGAGAACTATACGACCGGTCGCCTATGAAATCCCCGTCCCCACCGCGGGACGTCCGGATGTGAGGGCCCGATGGCATGTCCTTCCGCTACTGCCCTCTCCCCCCGCCGTGTTGCACCTCATGGCACGGGACGAGGACGGACCACGCGAGGGCTGCGTCCGTCGCGTCCGAGCGCAGACGGACCCGGAAGGAACCTGCATGACCCCCACGCAGTACACCGACGGCTTCCGACCGGAGCTGGTCGTCATCCCTTGCGGCTCCCGCAAGTTGGACCACCGGGCCAGGGCGGCCGACCTGTACATCGGCAGCTACCACCGCGCGTGCCGGAAGGCCGCCGAGGCTCTGCAACCGGACCGGCTCGTGATCCTCTCCGCCCGGTACGGCCTGCTGGACCTCGACGACGAGATCGACCCGTACGACACCCCGCACGGGCACGCCGACGCGGTGACCGACGCAGTGCTCCGCGCCCAGGCGGAAGACCTCCGTATCGCCGCCGTCGACCCCGTCGTCATCCTCGGCGGCGCCCGTCACGTCGCGCTCGCCAAGGCCGTGTGGCCGCACGGCCTCACCCCGCTGAGCGGAACCAGGGGTATGGGTGAGCAATTCGCGCGCCTCGCGGCGATGGCACGCGCAGAAGCCACCCGACCCCCCGCCACGGCGAAGACACGCGATGCGCGGCGGACCGTGGCACTGCGCCGCCTCAACAGCTGATCGGGCCGGCCACGCCGGCGCGGCCGGCCCGGGGTCCCGGCGCTCCGGCCCCCGTGGGCCGTCAGCCGTCAGCCGTCAGCCGGAGACCGTGCGGCGGCCCACGCTCATGTACGTGAAGCCCAGCCCTGCCATGCCGGCCGGGTCCAGCACGTTCCTGCCGTCGAACACCAGCGGCCGGCGCATGACGTCCCTGGCCTGCTCCCAGGGCACTTCGGTCAGTTGGGGCCACTCGGTGACGATCAGCGCCGCGTCGGCCCCGGTCATCGCCTCCAGTAGGGAGGCGTGGCGGGTCGTCGACGACCACGGTTCGACGTCGCCGGGCTGCGCGAGGGGGTCCCAGGTCCGGACCGTGGCGCCCTCGGCCAGCAGCCGGGACGCGATGACCGTGCTGGGGGCCTCGCGCATGTCGTCGGTGCCGGCCTTGAAGGCCATGCCGAGCAGGGCGACCGTTGTGCCGCCCAGGCCGTCCAGCTCCGCCTTCAGCCGCTGGATCGCCCGCCGCGGCTGCAGGTCGTTGACCTCGATGACGGCGGTCAGCAGCTGGAAGGCGTAGCCGGCGTTGCTGGCCATCGCCCTCAGCGCCCGGGAGTCCTTGGGGAAGCAACTGCCGCCGTAGCCGAGGCCCGCCTGCATGAAGTACGGGCCCAGCCGGTGGTCCAGGCCGATCGCGCGGGTCACGTGCTCGATGTCGGCTCCGGTCGCCTCGCACATCGTCGCGATCTCGTTCGTGAACGTGATCTTCGTGGCGAGCAGGGCGTTCGCGGCGAGCTTGACCATCTCGGCGGAAGCGGTGTCCATCACCTCCACGGGGCCGTCGATGCCGTCGTGCAGGCTCCTGACCAGGTCGGCCGTGGCCGGGTCGTCCACGCCGATGACGATCCGGTCCGGGTGCAGGAAGTCTCCGACCGCCTTGCCCTCGGCGGTGAACTCCGGGTTCGAGGCGTAGCCGACGTGCGTCAGGCCGGCCGCGTCCAGCGCCGCACGCACCCGCACCGCGGTGCCCACCGGCACCGTGCTCTTGACCACGACCGCCGCCAGGTGCGACGCGGTCTTCAGCGCGTCGATCACCGACCACACCCGGGACAGGTCCGCGTCCCCCGACGCCGTGGGCGGGGTGTCCACGCAGACGTAGGCGACCTCGGCATCCCTGACGGCTTCCTCCGCGTCCAGGGTGAACGTCAGCCGTTCCTTGTTGCGGGCGATCAGGTCTCCCAGGCCGGGCTCGTAGATCGGCACGTCACCCGCCTCAAGGAGACGGATCCTCTCCGGCTGGATGTCACGGACCACGACGTCGTGACCCAGTTCGGCGAAGCAGGCCCCGGTCACCAGGCCGATGTAGCCGGCGCCGAAGATGCCGATACGACGTTGGGACAGCTGAGGCATGCGCGGCGTTCCGTTCTTTCTCGAGGCGAGCCCCGCGCCCGGGTGGGGCACTCGCTCCCGCTGGGACCGTGGCCGGGGGCCTGGGCCGGCGCCCTGGATCCCGTCCGGCTCTCCGGCTGGTGCCGGGCAGCATAGCCCCTCGCGGACGCCTGCCTGACGGGCCGTGAGACCGGGTACGAGCGTGGGGCGACCCGCTCGGGCCGCCCCACGGACATGAGCTCGGTGCCGGTCGTCAGTGCCGGCCGATGTCCTTGATCTTCTCCTTGGCCTGGCGCGCGTCGCCCTTGGCCTGCTCCATGCGGCCCTCGGCGGTCAGCCGCTCGTTGCCCACGGCCTCTCCAGCGGCCTCCTTGGCCTTGCCGACGGCCTGCTCGGTCTTCGCCTTGGCCTTCTCATTGGCGGCCATGCTGCTCACCTTCCCAGGTCTCGAGGTCATGTTCTGTGGCTTCGCCTGACCGCTGGGCGACGTCGCAAACACCACTCACGTCGTGCGCGGGAACCCGTGGACTGCCGGGCTTGAGCGGGGGTAGGCGGGTGATGCGCCGAGGGTGCAGGCTGGAGCGTACCGATGAGGAGGGTTGCCGAGATGCAGATCGCAGTGGCCGGTGGCAGTGTCGCGGCGACGCAGGAGCACGGCGCTGTGGACGCGCTTCCCGAGGTGCCGGGCAGTATGACGCCGCCCGAGATCCGGCAGGTCTCCAAGGTGATGTTCGCCCGGCTGCACGCCTTGGAGGAGGGCACAGCCGAGTACCAGTACGTACGCAACACGCTCATCGAGATGAACACCTCTCTGGTGCACTTCGCGGCCCGCCGGTTCTCCCAGCGCGCGGATCAGATGGAGGACATCGTGCAAGTGGGCACGATCGGCCTGATCAAGGCGGTCGACCGGTTCGATCCCGCCTACGGCGTGGAGTTCGTGACCTTCGCGGTGCCGACCATCGTGGGCGAGATGAAGCGGTTCTTCCGCGACACCAGCTGGTCGGTCCACGTGCCCCGGCGCCTGCAGGAACTCCGCATCGACCTGGCCAGGGCCACCGACGCCCTGGAAGCCGAGCTGGACCGGGCCCCGACGACGGCCGAACTGGCGACCCGCCTGCGGATCACCGAGGAGCAGGTGCTGGAGGCCCTCACGGCTGCCAACGCCTACTCGGCCGCCTCCCTCGACGCGCCGGCGACCGAGGACGACGACGGCAGTACCGCCTGGGCGGAGCGCCTCGGCTACGTCGACGGCGCTTACGGCAAGGTCGACGACATCGAGGCGGTCAAGCCCCTCATCCGGCAGCTGTCCGAGCGGGAACGGCTGATCCTCTCCCTCCGCTTCGGGCACGACATGACCCAGGCCGAGATCGGCGCCCACCTGGGCGTCTCGCAGATGCAGGTCTCCCGGCTCCTGTCGCGGATCCTCACCCGCCTGCGCGCCCAGGCTGCGACTCGTTGAGTCGACGGCACCCGGCTTTCACCTGCCGCCCCGGACCCCGTGGTGTCAGAGAGGCTGGAGCCGGCGGCGCAGGAGGCAGAATTCGTTGCCTTCCGGGTCGGCCAGGACGTGCCAGTTCTCGGTGCCGGTCTGGCCGACGTCGGCGGGCCGTGCGCCCAGCGCGAGCAAGCGCTCCAGCTCGGCGTCCTGGTCGCGGTCGACCGGGTTGACGTCGATGTGCAGCGGGAGCCTCCCGGCCCTCGGTTCGCTGCTGGGGCTGAGGATGAGGGTGGGCTGCGGGCCGCCGAAGCCCACGTCGGGCGGCCCGATCTCGATGCTTCCGTCGTCCTCCCGGCCGAGTTCGACGTAACCGAGGACCTCGCTCCAGAACGCGGCGAGTTTTTCGGCGTCGGTGGCGTGGATGACCAGCTCACTGATGCGGCATGCCATGCCCGGGAGTGTAGGCAGCCAAGGCGCACCGCGCGATCGTCTTCCGCTCGGTGGCCGCCGTGGATGCGAGCCGCGTCACCGCGAAAAAGCGTTCGCTTACTTTGCGGAGCAAGTAATCTTGAGGCATGTCTGACGTCATGCCGCAGCAGGAAGCAGCCCCCGAGGGAATCGCGTCCCTCAGCCCGGATGAAGAGGCGGTCGTCCGGTCGCTGCACCGCGTCATCTACGCCCTGCCCCGCGCCATGGATGCCGATCTGGTCCGCGAGCAGCGGCTTCCGCTGACCGAGTACATGGCCCTGATGCACCTGTCCGAGGCACCGGAGCGGCAGATGCGGATGAGCGATCTCGCCGTCGCCTGCGAGCGGTCGCTCAGCGGGATGACGCGGGCCGTGTACCGGCTGCAGAGCGAAGGGCTCGTCCAGCGCGTCAAGGACACCCAGGACGCCCGTGGCTGGAACGCGGTCCTCACCGACGCGGGCCTCGCCCGGCTGCGGGAGGCGTGGCCGACCAATCTGGCCTCCGTACGGCGTCGCTTCCTCGACCACCTCGACGGCCTGGACCTCAAGGCGCTCGCCGCGGCCCTGGCAAGGATCGCCTCCTGACGTGACCGCTCCGGTCGTCAGGTCCGCCCGGGCGGGGCGGTGACGGGCGCATGGTCCGAGGGCGGGAGCAGGCCGTGCAGGACAAGGGCGGAGAGCGCGTCGGCCATGGTGTTCCTGTCGTGCTCCGCCGTCGGGAGGTCGTCGGGGTTGAGCCGGTCGGCGATCGGGTCTTGCGCCAGGGCCAGCGCGGGGCCCGTGACGGCGAAGTACAGGATGTGCGGCGGGACGCGCGGCATGCGGCCCGCTGTCATGAGTCCGTCGACCGTCGGCTCGATGCTGTCCCAGAACGGCTTGATGAACCGCTGGTGGAGATAGTCCAGGCGACCGGAGTCCCGGGTCGACTCGTCGGTGAGCAACCGGTTCATGGCGGAGTCGTTCGCGGCGAGGCGGTACAGGTGGACGATGACGGCCCGTAGGCGTTCGCCGTCGTCGTGGCACTCGGCCAGGAGCCGGTCGAGCGCGGGCTGGGCGTCCCGCAGCGCGAAGTCCACCACCGCGCGCCAGAAGTCGCCCTTCGACCCGTACCGTTCGTGGACGAAGTTGTGGCTCACGCCGAGCCGCCGGGCCAACTCCCGCATGGTGGTGGCCGCGTAGCCGAGCTCGGCGAAGGTGTCCAGGCCCCGCCGGAGGATCTCGCTCTCGCGCAGCCGGACGGGGGCGTACTTTCCGCGCGCCGTCGCTGCCGGCGTCTGATCCGGTGTTCCGTCGGTCACTCTGGCATCGCTCCGTTCGGCGTCGGCCGGCCTGACGTCGATCGCACCCCCTCTCGGCCACCGCGCCGGTCATGCCCCCGGTACTGGCGCATCGCGCCTGGTGGGCGGCGCGCACGTCCCGAATCCCCTGGCGGGATGGCGAGGCGATCGCCGGTGATCCAAGTCTTCCATGCCGGTCACCGGCCGGGTGACCCCGGGACGGCCCCACCGGAAATTGCTTGACGCTTGTCAAGCTCGGGAGGATGCTTGACGCGTCAATCACTTCGGTGCTCTCGGGCACCGATGATCAGCTGAGGAGTGCCCCGTGTTCTTCGACAAGACCCGTGAGGCCGCATCTACCCCCGCCACTCCCACGTCCCTGGGACGCAAGAAGGTGCTGGGCGCCATGACCGGCCTCGCCGTCGCCGCCGCCCTGACCGCCGTGGCCGTCCCGGCCGCGGCCCAGAGCCCGGCACCGAACGCCGCCTCGGCAGGCCACGCGGCCCACCACCACTACCTCTCACCGCTGCAGGTCGCCTCGGCGTACTACGCCGGCTACAACGGCGACCTGGCCGCCGGATTCGACCGCTACATCTCCAAGGACCTGGTGCTCCACGGCTTCAACGGCCCTGAGAACCGGGACGACTGGATCAAGGGCGACCTCAACATCAAGGCCGGGCTCACCGGCTTCAAGATGACCGTCCTGGACCAGATCGTGGAGGGCGACAAGGTCGTCACCCGCTGGAGCTTCGCGGGTCGCCACACCGGCACGGTCTTCGGCATCCCCGCCTCCGGCCGCGACGTCCAGCTCAGCGGCATCTCCATCGACCGCGTCATCCACGGCCAGTCCGTCGAGCACTGGTCGGAAGGCAACTTCGGGGTGTTCCTGGACGAACTCCGCGGTGGGACGCCTCCCGGCACCGCTCACCCCACCACCAAGTAGCGCTCGCACGGCCGGCCTCACCAGGCCGCGGCACGCACCCCCGGCACAACGCCGGGGGACGGACCCCCGGGCGCACCGCCCCCAGCGAGCGCCCGGGGCCACGGCATCGCACACACCCACCCGCACACCGCACACCGCACCGACCAGGAGCACTCCCATGACACCTCTTCTTGACGGCAAGATCGTGCTGATCACCGGCACCGGCGGAGGCATGGGCCGCGTCGCGGCCCAGGTGTTCGCCAGAGAAGGCGCCAAGGTCGTCGGAGCCGACATCAACCCGGGCGCCAACGAGGAGACAACCGAACTCGTCCGCCGCGCTGGCGGCGAGATGACCGGCATCGCTCCGGTCGACCTCACCGACCCGGAGCAGGTGCGGCACCTCGTCGAAGGTGCCACGGCCGCCTACGGCGGGCTCGACGTCGTCTACAACAACGCCGCCTCGTTGCGTTTCGGCCCGCTGCCCGACTTCTCCGTCGAGGACTGGCACGCCACCATCACCGGCGAACTCGACATCCCCTTCTTCGTCTCGGAATTCGCCTGGCCCCACCTGGTGCGCCGCGGGGGCGGCGTCATCATCAACGTCGCCTCCATGGCCGGCATGATCGCCGGGGAGAACCCCCCGATGGTCGGGCACACCGCGGCCAACGCCGGCGTCATCGGCATGACCCGGCAACTCGCGCTCGAAGGCGCCCCGCACGGGATCCGCGCGGTGGCCATCAGCCCCGGCCCGGTCCTGACCCCCGCCAGCGACCGCGACCTCGGCGACAACCGGGCCGCCCGCGACGCGATCACCGGCAAGACCCTCCTCAAGCGCTTCGCCCGACCCGAGGAGGTCGTCGAACTCGCCGCCTTCCTCGCCTCCGACCGAGCCTCCTACATCACCGGGGCGAACTACGCCGTCGACGGCGGCGCCAGCGCCTGGTGACGGAGCACACCCGGCCCCACCCTGAAGCTCCGGGGTGGGGCGGGACACGCACATGCCCGGTCCGCGGCCCGCAGCGGGCGGTCAGCGGATGGCCCGTACGGACTCAGGCGGTGTGCCAGCGGACGCCGGTCAGCTGCTGCGAGCGCTCCCACAGACGGCGTCCGAGTTCCGGGTCCTGCGCCGCCGCCGACAGCTGCACGGTGACGGGATGCCCGGATCGTCCGCCCTTGCCGTCAGGTCCGATGTAGGAGCCGGCGGCGAGATCGGGCTCGGTCGCCGCGTAGAGCTGGGGCAGAGCTCCCATCTCCGGACTCTGCGCGAAGAGCCTGCCGGACACGCGCATCGCGATCCCCATGGGCCCGGTGCCCTTGCTCTGCATCGGCGTGTTGCTGTAGCCGGGGTGCGCGAGAACGCTGGTGATCGACGGCGCCGACGACCGCTCGCGCCGGGCGAGCTCCACGCCGAAGACCGCGTTGGCCAGCTTCGATGCCGAGTAGGCGGCGAGGGGCGTGTACTTCCGCGACCACGCGACGTCGTCCAGGTCGAGTTCCCCCTTCTCGTGCATGTACGACGTCACGGTGACCACCCGCGGCGCCGGCGACCGGCGCAGCACCGGCTCCAGCAGCGCCGTGAGGGCGAAGTGGCCGAGGTGGTTCGCGGCGAGGTGGCGCTCTGCGCCCTGCGCGGTCACGGAGTGCTCGACCATGGAGATGCCCGCGTTGTTGACCAGTACGTCGACGGACTCCTCCTCGCCGATCTCCTCCGCCGCCCGGCGGATCGAGTCCACGTCCAGCAGATCGACCCGGCGCACCGCGACCTCGGCCCCGGGATACGCCCTGCGCAGCGAGGACGCCACCGCTTCTCCCCGTGCGGTGTCACGGACGGCGAGCAGTACCCGGCCGCCGTGCGCGGCGAGTTCGCGCGCCGTCACCAGACCGAGACCGCTGGTCGCGCCCGTCACGACGAAGGTGCGGCCTTCCTGTGGGGCGATGCGGTCAGCGGTCCATCCCTTGCTGGAGCCTGTCGGCATCTTTGATCTCGCATTCTTCTTGACACGGTCCCGGTCACCCCGCGCCGGCAGGTCCGGGGCCGTGCAAGAAGCTAAACCTTTCCATTAGTGTGAAGGTCAAGTGGCGACGGCGGTCGCCCGCGGTGCGACGGTGGGGTGCACCGTCCGTACGGATGCCCAGCCAAGGAGGGCGATGTGAAGATCGGGGACCTGGCCGCGAAGACGGGTGTCGCGCCGCGGCTGCTGCGCTACTACGAGGAGGTCGGCATCCTCCACCCCTTCCGGAGCGCCAATGGATACCGCAGCTACGGCGAGCCCGCCATCGACCGCGTCCTGCAGATCCGCGAACTCCTCGAAGCCGGCCTGACGACGGAGATGATCCGCGAGGTCCTGCCCTGCCTCGACGCCGCGAAGGAGGAGACGGACGTCCGGTCCTGCCCGGCGGCGAAGGACCTGGACGGACTGCGACGTCAGCTCGGCAGCATCGAGCGACGCATCGAGGTGCTGCAGCGCAACCGGCACGCGATCAAGGCGTACCTGCGCGCCTGGGAGGACGCCGGTGCGGGTGCCGCGACGCCCGCGGCCCCTGAGGAGGTTGCGGGCGCACTCGCGGAGTGACCGGCGGCGACATGCCGCGAACCGCCGCCGACGATGTCTCCAGGGCCTCCGTGTCAGTGGTCGCGCCTAGGGTGCCGGACATGATCACCGGCAGAGCGCCGGGCTGTTCGGATCCTCGTGGGGGCTGGGATGTTCTGGCGGAACAAGAAGCCGGAAGAGCGGGCTCAGTGGGAGCTTGATCCGCTGGTGGGGGTGGGTCCGCTGGGGTTCGGGATGAGTCCCGACCAGGTCGCGGCCGCGTTGGACGGGGCGGACGTCCACGTGTCGCGGAGCAGGGGAGGCATCCTGTCCTGGCAGCGGTACGGGGACCTGGGGGTGAACGCGATCTACGGGCCGGGGACGCGGCTGGTCGCCGTCGCGATCCAGGCGCACGACGGTCCGCGGGTGCGGCTGCGGGACGTGGAACTGATCGCCCGAGCCCCGTCCGAGGTGCGCGCGGGCATCCACGATCTCGCCCGTGGCGAGGGGGTGGAGGTCCGGGTGAACTGGAGCGGTGATCCCGAGGTCGCCGCGTGGGGCGTGTCCATGGGCACCGCGCCGGAGTGGGGGCAGGATCCGCAGGGGTACGCGGTGCGGAGGGACGCGGTGATCACCGACGCTCTGCTCGTCGGCCCGGAGCCGGCCGCGGACCCGTACGGGGCCGATCCGGTCATCCAGTGGTGGGACGTCCGCGAACGGGAGACGAACCCGGGTGCATGGCCGGTGAGGGCCGACCAGGACAGACCGCACTGGGACTTCACTCCGCTGGAGAGCGTCGGTCCGCTCCGGTTCGGGATGCTCCCGCAGCAGGTCGTGGCCGCCTTGGGCGGCGAGGTACCGGCCGGGCGGCAGGGCCACTATCCGTGGCCGGTCCACAAGAAGGCCGGGCATTGGTACCTGGGTGAGGACCGGTTTCACGACGCCGGGGTGACCGCACACTACTGGCACCAAGAGGGGTACCCCACCTTGGCGGCCGTGACCGTGCACGGACGCACCGGCCCCCAGGTCACCTTCGCCGGAATGGAGTTGATCGGCAGGACGCTGTCCGCGGTCGACACGGACCTGACCCGGTACATCGAGAAACAACGGATCGACCTGCTCATCGGCTGCGGCGGCGACCTGGGACCGGACGGGGCCCATATGTACGTGCGGGCCGCCAGAGCCGGGGACACCGTGGTCAGCGAGGCCCGGTTCTTCGTGGAGGACTGGGACGACCACTGATGCCCCACGAGGCGCCGTCCTGCCCGGCGGCGAAGGAGCTGGCCGGACATCCGCACCGCTTGCCCGCGAACACTTCGTCACGGCGTCGGCAGCTCGAACCGCCGACGCCGTGACGGAATGCCGACCCGGCGGATGCACCGGCGACGTCAGTCGTCGCGCCCGACGCCGCGATCGGGCGCGCTCATGTCCCCCGTGCCGGGCGTGCCGTCGGCGAGCCCGTAGCGCAGGTACACGGTGCCGGTCGGGCCGGCCGCCGGCGGCTGGAGGAGGGTGACGTTCGTGGGCACCGCGCCGCCGTCGAACACCTTCTTCCCGACGCCGAGCACGATCGGGTGCACCCACAGGTCGAGACGGTCGAAGAGCTTCTCGCGCAGGAGGGTCTGCACCAGGTTCAGGCTCCCGACGACCTTCACGTGCTCGTGCCGGTCACGGATCTCGCGCACCGCGCCGGCCAGCTCCGGACCGAGTTGCGTGGACCCGGCCCACGAGAGGTCGGGCCTGCCCCGGGAGGCCACGTACTTCGGGACGCTGTTGAAGAGCGTGGCGATCTCGCCGTCCTCGCCGTCCTTCTGGTGCGGCCAGTAGGCGGCGAAGATGTCGTACGTCCGCCGGCCGAGCAGCAGGGCGTCCGTGCCCTCGTACGCGGCACCGACCTGCGCCCCGGACACCTCGTCCAGCAGGGGCGCCTGCCAGCCGCCGAACGGGAACCCCTCCGGGTCCTCGTCGGGGCCACCGGGCGCCTGTCCGACGAGGTCGAGGGTCGCGAACATTTCGATGTGGATGAGGCCCATGTCTGACTTCCGATGCCTTGGTCGTCTCGGTCGGGAGGTAGACCGCTGGGCGCCTGGGAACTCATCGCTGCGACGGCATCCGGCTTCGTGCGCCTGCGGGCGGCAGCCGGGCGGAGTCCGGCCGGTCGTCGGCACGGGCACGACGAGGCCCCCGGTCGGGATTCATGACCTGCTGCCGGTCGAGTGCGTGGCCGGTCGCCTTGACATCGCCTCTTCCGGCCGCGGTCACGCCGTCTCGGCGTACCGCTCCCCCGCGTACGCGCGCAGCACCGGGACGACCGCCTCCGCGCCCCCGGGCAGGCGGTCCAGCCGGTCCAGGACGTAGGCCCGGTGGCCGTCGGACAGGTGGCTGGGGTGGTCGCCCGCGTGCGTGCCCGGCAACGGCCACACCGTGAGGCAGGGGCGGGGGTCGGGGCCGTACGGCCGCCGCCCGACCGTGACGGTGGCTATCTGCGACCACCGGAAGTACCTCTCCTCGCCGGACACTTCGCGCATGCCGATGCCGTCGGCCCCGATCCGCAGCCGCAGCGGCTTGCGCCAGCGGACGTAGGAGAAGCGCGTCTGGATCCAGAGGACGAGCGCCGCGAGCGCCGACAGCGTGACGGGGATGCCGGTTCCGGCTTCGTAGTCGGCCTGCTCGGGGTGGTGGAGGAAGTACACGTCGAGCGACACGAACACCGCGCTGCACAGCAGTGCCAGCCCGGCCCGGACGACCGTCCGCCGGCCGGCGCCCTCGTCGGCCGTGAAGGCCCGCTCCCCGCCGGGGACGGTCCGTTCGGGTCCGGCGACGGTCACCGGGATCGGCGGTCGCACGGCGCGCGGCGCGGTCTCGAAGCGGGCGCCGCCGTGCTCGGCGAGCGCGGCGGTGAGCTGCGGGACGCTCTGGTCGAGGTCGGCGCAGTCCACCAGGGTGTAGCGGTTCCGGACGTCCCTGGTGCGGTCCTGCTTGCGCGGCAGCGTCACACCCGGCGCCGTCCAGAGCAGCAGCCGCGGCTCGGGGGGCGTGGTGTCGCTGTCCGCCGCCGAATCGTGCCACAGGGCGACCGCGTCGATCTGTTCCCAGGACAGTTCGGCGTCGTGCAGCGTGATCCCGACTCCGTCGATCCGCAGCCGGAACGGCCGCCGCGCCCTGTGCAGTTCCCTCCACCCGTACCAGACCGCCGGCGCGGCCGGGATGCCCACGGACGCCGGGCCGGAGACGTTGCCGCCCTGGGTGCCGATCAGCCACACGAGCGCGCCCGTCAGGGCGACGAGCCCCCAGCCCGTCCATCGCCTGCCGCGTCTTCCCACCGTCTGCTCGACCGTGAACTCCACTGCTCCGTACCCCCCTTGTCGTTCACCGACGGCACCATGATGCGGCCCTTCACCGGCACCCCGGGCCCCGGGAATGGGCCGGTTGCCCTTCCGTGACGCCCCTGGGACACCGGCTCCTTCCCGCCCGCCCCTCGCCACCGCCCGTTCACCGTCCGGTCGCCCCGCGGTGGGCACGTCCGCCGGGTCCCCTCGCGCCGGCCGGCGCAGACGGATGCGACGCGCCACGGTCGCCGTCGTTCACGCCCCCTCGGCGCCCTCCCCGATGAGGTCTGCCGGCGAGGCGGCGACCTCGTTCCAGAAGCCGATCATCATGCGCTCGAACCGCAACCCCACCTCCACCGTGGCCCGCTGGGGCGAGCCCGCGGGCAGCAGTCCGGAGGTGACGAGCTGCCGGTACTCCGCGAGTTGGCCCTCGTGGGCCTGGATCTGCTCCGCGGCGAGTCGGCTGATCGCGTCCACCGTGTCCGCATCGCCGGGAGCGTCGGCGTCACAGGCCTGCGGCTGGAAGTACAGCCTCAGCAGCCCCTCGTCGTGGATCTCGGTGACCGCCCGCGTCGGGGCGGCGAGCCATCGGCACAGCTCCCGTCGCCCCTCGTCGGTGAGTGACAGCGTGCGGCGATGGCGGCCGCCCTCTTCCTGGTGCTCGACGACCAGTCCGCGCCGCACCAGGCGTCCGGCCTCCGCGTACAGCTGCGAGCGGGGGAAGACCCAGAAGTACCCGATGCTCTGGCGGATCCTCTGGTCGAGTTGATAGGGGGTCGCGCCGTCTTGCCTGCTCAGCAGGCCGAGCACGACGTAGGCACTGACCGGCAGCGCGGTCGGCATCGCTGTCTCCCGATTCGGACCATCTGGATCTCAACATTCCGGGCATAACCGTCCATACCGTACCGTGGAATGTGACGGTTGAGAGGGACCGACACGATCGGCGCAAGCCGCACCGATGGACGCCTCACGGGGCGCGATGACGGCCGGGTGTTCGCCCGGTACCCACTCCCCCATCCAGCAGGAGGCACTTTCGTGAGCACCACCCTGTTCGAGCCCATGACCCTCCGGTCACTGACCGTTCCGAACCGGATCTGGATGGCCGCCATGTGCCGGTCCGCCGCCCCACCGGACGGCGACCAGGCGGGCGTGCCGGACGACGGGCACTTCGCTCACCTGGCGGCGCGGGCCACCGGCGGCACCGGGCTCATCCTCACCGAACCCATCGCGGTCAGCCCCGAGGGCCGGACCGGCCCGTACGACCTCGGCATCTGGAACGACACCCAGGGCGCGGCCTTCCGGCGGATCACCGCCTTCCTGAAGTCCCAGGGCACCGTGCCCGGCATCCAGCTCGCCGCCGGGCACAGGGACGCCACCGAGGGGACCTGGGTCGACCGCAGGTTCCCCGGCGCCCCCGGCAGGCAGTACGGCTGGGCACCCGGCCGTCCCACCGCCGTCCCGTTCGGCACCGGCTCCACCACACCGGAACAGCTCACCACCGAGCAGATCGGCCGGATCGTGGCGGACTTCGCCGACGCCGCCCGACGCGCCCTGGACGCCGGCTTCCAGGTCGCCGAGATCCACGGCGTCCACGGATACCTCATCGACCGGTTCCTCTCCCCGCACACCAACCGCCGCACCGACGGCTACGGCGGAGACTTCGAGGGCCGCGCCCGCTTCGCCCTGGAGGCCGTCGACGCCGTACGCGCCGTCTGGCCCGCCGACCTGCCGGTCTTCTTCCGCATGTCCGACCCCGACTGGCCGGAGGAGATCACCGACGACACCCTCCGCCTGGCCAAGGAGTTGCGGGCCCGGGGCGTGGACCTGATGGACGTCTCCACCGGCGGCGACCGCGTCCGCAACCAGACCGGCATGCCCGTCGCCGCCGTCGGCCCTCTCATCGACCCGGCCCAGGCACAGGCCGTCGTCCGCTCCGGCAAGGCCGACGCCGTCCTCCTCGGCCAGGAGTTGCTGCGCGACCCGTACTGGGCGCTCCGCGCGGCCACCGTGCTGGGCGGGAAGGTCAACACCCGCCGGTACCAGGCCGCGTAGGTCACGAGTCGACGCCGGGACGCACATCCGACCGCATCACCGTCCGGCGAACCGCCACGTCCCCGGCGTCACACCTCCAGGCCCCGCAACCGCCTGGCCTGCACCTTCGCCACTCCTCATCCCCATCCCGATTTCCCGGAGAGGAAACCATGCACAACAGCCCCCTGTTCGATCCCGTCCAGCTCGGCGCCCTGCCCTTGTCCAACCGCTTCGTCATGCCCCCGATGACGCGCAGCCGCTCCTTGCCGGACGGCAGCCCCGGCCCCTCCGCGCCGCTGTACTACACCCAGCGCGCCTCGGCCGGACTGATCATCACGGAGGGCACCGTCGTCTCGGCCGAAGGTGTCGGCGGCCCCGGCATTCCGGGCCTGTGGAGCGACGCCCAGGTCCAGGGGTGGAAGCGCGTCACCGACGCGGTGCACGCCGCGGGGAGCACCATCGTCACGCAGCTGTGGCACACCGGCCGCGCCTCGCACCCCGTCTTCCAGCCCGACGGCAAGACCCCGGTCGGCCCCTCCCCCATCGCGATCGACGGCCTGGTCTTCACCGACGAGGGCCGCGTGCCGTTCGTGACGCCGCGACCGCTGGAGATCGACGAGATCCAGGCCGTCGTCGCCCAGTTCGCCCAGGCCGGCACGAACGCGCTGGCGGCCGGCTTCGACGGCGTGGAGGTCCACGCGGCCAACGGCTACCTGATCGACCAGTTCCTCCAGGACAGCGCCAACCGGCGCACGGACCGCTACGGCGGGAGCGTCGAGAACCGCGCGCGCCTGCTGCTGGAGGTGGTCGACGCCCTGATCGAGACGGTGGGGGCGGACCGGATCGGCGTCCGCATATCCCCGAGCAGCGTCTTCCAGGACATGGCCGACTCCGATCCCGAGGCCCTGTTCGGCTACGTCGTGGACGAGCTCGCCGCTCGCGACCTCGCGTACCTGCACCTGGTGGAGCCGGGCATCATCGGCAACGACGACTCCACGGCCGAGCGCCGGCCGGCCGACACCATCGACAGCGCCTGGGCCCGCAAGCGCTACCCGGGCCGCTTGATCGCGACCGGCGGCTACGCGCGCGAGGAGGCCCTGCGCGCCGTGGAGAACGGCACCGTCGACGCCGTCGGCTTCGGGCGCGACTTCATCGCCAACCCCGACCTGCCGGAGCGCCTGGCCCGCGACGCGGAGCTGCGCGAGGCGCTGCGGCCCACCTTCTTCGGCGGTGACGACCGCGGCTACCTCGACTACCCCTCCCTCGAGGCCGAGCGCCTCCTCGCCGAACTGCGCGAGGGACGCCTCGAGCCGGTGCCCGGCCTGGAGCTGAACTCCGCGACTCCCCTGGACACCTGGCACCTGGCCTGGGCCCAGCAGCAGCACAGCGCCGCCCTGGACTGACCCGGGCGGATCCCACCCGGACGGGGCACCCAGCGCGGCGCGCCCCGTCCGGGTCCCGGGTGCCGGCACCGGGTCCCCCAGCCTTACGACGCCTGGCTCAGCTTCTTGAGCTGGGCGTCGATGAGCTGCCGGGGAACCTCGGTGGGTGTGCCGTTGACGCCGAAGAGGTTCGAGGCGAACGTCGTTACGGTCGTTCCGCTCCGGACCACCACGTAGGAGAAGACGACGGAATGCGCGGGGCCCACGTCGTCCGCGGGCATGTCCAGCGTCATGCGGTACGAGAGCGCGTCGTCCTCCAGCGAAGGATCCGGCAGCTTGCGGATGTGCGAGTACGTCCAGCCGGTGGCCGAGGACTCGGGCGGCGCGAACTTCGTGCAGGTGTCCAGCGCACCGCGCAGTTCCGTCATCACCTTGACCGACTCCTGCTGCCGGTAGGAGTTGAGCGCCACCGTCGTGGACGACCTGTCGCCCTCATCGGACGTGCGACCGACGATCTTCGCGACCTGCCACACGGGCTGGTACCCGCCGACGAACGCGGTCATGTCGTTGAGGGGCTTGCACTGCGCGGGGGCGGGAGCAACCGGGCTCACCACCGGCTGACCGGCCCCCACGTCGCCCACCATGGGCCCGACGCTGAATCCGTCGACGTCCCCCGACTCCAGAGCGGTCCGCTCCAGTTCCCGATGACCCAGGACTTCCGCAGGTGCCGCAGCCTGCCTCTCGGGGCGCGAGTCCCCCGCACCGTCCCCGTCCCCGTGCCCGCAACCGACAACGGCCACGGTCAGCACGCACACCGCCGCGGCTGCCCGCGACACCTCTCTACCCACGTTCCCCACCCGGTTCCGAAGGCCCACCGGCACGGAGCGGCAGTCCCGCGGCACCGGCGATGAACGGCGCATCCTCCCATGCGGGTAGCGCCACAGCAACAAGATCCACACCGGAAGTAGAAAGACCGTTCTATGCTGTGGGCATGTCGAACGCTACGCACGCATCCGCGCCGGTCCGCCGGTCCGAGGCCCGTGAACGGCTGCTGAGCACGGCGAGCCGGCTCTTCTACGGTGAGGGCATCCGGGCCGTGGGGGTGGACCGCGTCATGGCGGAGGCCGACGTCGCCCGGGGCACCTTCTACCGGCATTTCGCAGGCAAGGACGACTTGGTGCGCGCCTACCTCGAGGCGACGGATCGGCAGATCCGGGACCGGATCACCGCGGCGGAGGCAGGCATCGGTTCTCCCTCCGGCTTCCTCGCCGCCGTGGCGCACGGCATCGGTGAGGAGGTGTGCGGCGCCGGGTTCCGGGGCTGTCCGTTCATCAATGCCACGGCCGAGTACCCGGACCCCGAAAGCCCCGTCCACCAGGCGGTGCTGCGACACCGCGCCTGGTTCCGTCAGGTGCTGCGGGACGCCTTCCAGCGGCTCGGGGCAGCCGATCCCGCACGGTCCGCCGACGCCATGGTGGCCATGCGGGACGGTGCGATGGTGGCCGGCTACCTCGGCGACGCCCGGACCGCGGGCGCCGTCCTGGAGCACGGGGTCGCCGTGCTCATGGCCGCGGCCTGAGTCCGGCTCCTGCGCGCGGCTACCGACCCCCTCCCATAGGCGCCGGGAGGAGGCCGGGGGCGGAGGTGGGTCAGCGCGCGGTCGCGGCCTTCTCGACGAGGCGCGTCACGGCCTTGGGATCGGTCAGGTGGACCGCGTGCGGGCCGTCGACCTCGATGGTGTGGGCGTGGGCGCGCGACGCCATGAAGCGCTCGGCGGCGGGGGGTATCGTCCGGTCGCCGCGGGCGACGAGGTACCAGGAGGGGATGGTCTTCCAGGCCGGAGTCCCGGCAGAGGGCTCGCTGACGGCCTGCGCGGTGACGGGGCGCTGCGTGGCGGCGAGCGCGGCGGCCCTGCTCTTGCCGACGCGGTTGCTGAGGAAGACGTCGCGGAACTTGTCGGGCTTGATGTAGAGGTCGACGCCGGTGGCGCCGTCGGCCTGGGTGAAGGGCACCGCGTTCAGGGCCGTGGGCAGGGGGGCGTCGGGGTCGTCGCTGAGGTGGCTTCCGGGGAACTTGCCCACCAGGTCCGTGATGCTCTCGCCCTTGTCGGGCGCGAAGGCGGCGACGTACACGAGGGCCTTGACGTTGGGGTTGCCGGTGGCGGCGTTGGTGATGACCGCGCCGCCGTAGGAGTGGCCCACCAGGACGACCGGGCCGTTGATCGTCTTGAGGTAGTCGGCCAGGTAGGCGGCGTCGCTGCCCAGACCGCGCAGCGGCGTGGCGGGGGCGGTGACCGCGTAGCCGTCGGCCTGCAGGCGCTTGGCCACGCCGCTCCAGCCGGCGGAGTCCGCCCAGGCACCGTGGACGAGGACGACGGTCGGCCTGGGCTTCGGCTCGCCTGCCGGCTTGGCGTGATGGTCCTGGGTGGCCGAGGCTGTCGTGGCCAGTCCGGCGGCCAGGGCGAGGCCGGCCGCGCTGACGACGGCGAGACGGACGGGGCGAACGGGACGACGGTGGGACATCGCTACTCCTTCAGTGATGCGGGCGACGGGCGCGAGTAGATAGAACGTTCTATCCACGCAACTTAATGCGCGACGTCCACCGGGGGCAATCAGGAGCCGGGAGTGGTGGGTCACATCACGGAGCGTGCGCGGCGCGGGCTCGGCTGCCGCAGGCTCCGCACTTGCTTGTCCTCAGGCGAGGACTTATCTTTGTCCACACCTGAGGACATCACGTCCTCACTGCTCACAGCGGCAGAAAGGCCGGCCTTGCCATGCCCATCCCGGTACGTCACCTCGGTCCCGCGAAACTCGCCGTCGGCGCAGTCGGCTACGGCGCCATGAGCTACGCCAACCCCTACGGACAGTCCGGCTACGACCCCGACCGGGCCGCTCGGGAGATCGTCGGCCGCGCGCTCGAGATCGGCGTCACGCTCTTCGACACCGCCGAGGGCTACGGCGACAGCGAGGAGATCCTCGGCCGGGCGATCGCCGGTCGCCGCGACGACCTCGTGCTCGCCACCAAGTTCGGCATCGTTTCGGGTCCGTTCGGCGGGGCGGAGGCACGGATGGACGGGAGCCGCGGCTACATCCGCGAGGCCGTCGAACGCTCCCTCAAGAAGCTGGGCACCGACCACATCGACCTCTACTACCAGCACCGTGTCGATCCCCGGACGCCGATCGAGGAAACCGTCGGCGCGATGGCCGAACTCGTCGCCGAGGGAAAGGTCCTGCATCTCGGCCTCTCCGAGGCCGCACCGGACACCCTGCGTCGCGCCGCGGCCGTACACCCGATCACGGCGCTGCAGACGGAATGGTCGCTGTGGGAGCGCGGAATCGAATCCGAGATCCTGCCGCTGTGCCGGGAACTGGGCATCAGCATCGTTCCCTACAGCCCGTTGGGCCGCGGCGCGCTGACCGGCACCATCACCTCACGGGACAGTCTGGCGGAGAACGACCACCGCCGCGGCCTGCCCTGGTATTCGGAAGCGAATTTCGACCGCAACATGCGGACGGTCCAGGCGGTTCGCGGCATCGCCGAGCAGCACGAGGCGACGCCGGGGCAGGTGGCCCTCGCCTGGCTGCTGGCCAAGGCCCCGGACGTCACCCCCATCCCGGGTACCCGCCGGGTCGCGTTCATGGCCGAGAACGCCTCGGCCGCCGAGCTGTCCCTGTCCTCGGAGCAGTTCGCCACCCTCGATGCCCTCACCGTCACGGGGGACCGGGAGGCGGCCTCCGCGATGACCGCGACCAACTGGTTCAACGGCGTCACGCCGCCGGCGCGGCACTGACCGGTCGCCGGCACCTGTCGCTCGGCGCAGGACGACGACCCGGTCGTCGATCCCGGTCTGCAGGTACACGGCATCACAGGGCTACGCGGCGTCGACGCCTCGGTCATGCCCGTCATACCTCGTGCCGTAGTGCCTCGGACCAGGAACCGAACTGTTGCGGCCGACGTCCCTCGCACCATGACTTCTGACGAGCAGCAAGGGCACGCGAGCCACGACGGGCGCACCTCGCAGTCCGCCGTGACGGTGGATCCGCCGAAGGTCAACGACTACACCAGCTTCGCCGAGGCGTACACGAGCGAGAACGAATCCAACCTCATCAATGCCTACTACGAGCGTCCCGCGATGCTGGCCCTCGCCGGGGACGTGGCCGGCCGGCGGATCCTCGACGCCGGCTGCGGCGCCGGGGCCCTGTCCACGGCGCTGCGTGACCGTGGCGCCCTCGTGAGCGGCTTCGACGCGAGTTCCGGGATGCTGGAGCTGGCCCGGCGTCGGCTCGGCGAGGGTGCGGACCTGCAGGTGACCGACCTGGGCAGTCCCCTTCCCTACGCCGACGACACGTTCGACGACGTCGTCGCGTCCCTGGTGCTGCACTACCTGGAGGACTGGGGGCCGGCGCTGGCCGAGCTGCGGCGCGTACTCAAGCCCGGCGGTCGGCTGATCGCGTCCGTCGACCATCCCTTCGCCATCGCCACCATGCACCGCGAGGCCGGCCGCTCGGCCGAGCACGGCTATTTCGACACCACCGCCTGGACCGACGAGTGGACCTTGGGCGGCCAGACCGCCCTGATGCGTCTTTGGCACAGACCGCTGCACGCGATGACCGATGCGTTCACCGCGGCAGGCTTCCGGATCACGGCCATCAGCGAGCCTGATCCCGACCCCGCCGCCCGTGAGCTGTTCCCCGAGGCCATCGCGGCCCAGCCCCGCTTCCTCTGCTTCCTGTTCTTCGTCCTGCAAGCGGACTAGACATACTGATTACGAGCGTTGTTGACACCGGTCCGGGCTTGATCAAAGCGAAGACCTCCGGTGTGGTGGAGCTGTCTAGGACTGCACCACACGGAGGTCTTCGTGTCCCACCGTAATACCCGGCTGACCGTTCACGGCAGGCGGCTGCTGGTCGAGCGTGTCTGCGCGGGTCGCCAGGTCGCGCATGTGGCCGCCGAAATGGGCATCTCCCGCGCCACGGCCCACAAATGCGTCCGCCGCCGGCGAGCCGAGGGCGAGGCAGGCCTTGACGACCGCTCCAGCCGGCTCCGCACCACACCGCATCGAACCCCGGCGGCCGTCGAAGCCCGGGTCTGCCGGCTCCGCCAGACCCGCAAACTCGGCCCCGCACGCCTCGGCCCGATCCTGGGCATGCCCGCCTCCACCGTGCACCGGATCCTCACCCGCCACGGCCTGAACCGGCTGGCCCACCTGGACCGGCCCACCGGCCAGGTCATCCGCCGCTACGAACACGACCGCCCAGGCGAACTCATCCACATCGACGTCAAGAAACTCGGCCGGATCCCCGACGGCGGCGGCCACAAGGTCCTCGGCCGCCAGGCCGCCCGCCCCCGACGCGGCAGCATGGGCTTCGACTACGTCCACTCCGCCCCGGCACGCGACCACGCCTCAAGCCCACACCGCCCTGACCACGGCATGGCCTGCTGCAGCCGCCCGCCCATAGAACCCTAGGAGGCCCCTGTGACAATCGAGGAACTCCTGCCTGACCTGTGCCTCGTCCCAGCCGGCCCAGACGAGCTTGGTACCGGCGACGTTCCACAGCTCGTCGAACGGGACACGTGCGAGGAAGCCTGCGGCCTGTGATACCCCAGGCGGCTCCAGAATCCCCAGGGGCGGGTTGGAGGGGTCGGCATCGGCGCTGTGCGCCACTGGCCGCCCGCCGTAAATCGGCAGTTCCCAAGAGTCGTCGGCATCCGCATCGAGAACATCGGCAGCGGCATAGAGGTCATTGACGGAGCCCCAGACCTTGTCGATCGACTCGGCGATGCCGGCTGCGTACTCGTCGGGGTGGTTCTCCCAAGCCTCCCACATGAACGCTGCAAGCCAGGTGTGGTCGTCCCGGATCTCGGATTCTGCGACGGCGCGCATGTGCATGTGGATGCTCACCGCGATGAGTCCTCCCAGTTCGGCGGCCCGCCTGTCGGGCCGAACGGAGAGAACCTACTTGTCGGCACTGACGGCGCGATGCCCGTCTCTTAACGCCGGGATGCCCGACTCTGCCAGGACGCCCTCCGACACCCGGGCGTCGTGTGTCGTCGAAATCGACCACTGCGGACCGGTGCACATCCGTACGGACGTCCGCAACAGGCCCCTAGTACTGCGGTGCCAAGGTGCGCAGGACGTCGAACTCGTTGCCCTCGGGGTCTGCCATGACCACCCAGTTCCGGCCTGGGCCCTGGCCCACGTCCACCTTGACGGCGCCGAGAGCGAGCAATCTGGTCACCTCGTCCTCGGTGCTGCCGTCGATCGGGCTGACGTCGAGGTGAAGCCGGTTCTTGACGGCCTTGTCCTCGGGCACACGGATGAACACCAGGGTGGGCGGCATCTGGCGGGCCCGGACGTCCTCGACGGTCGGCACCCAAGAGCCGATCTCGACCTTGCCCTCGCTCCGGTCGACAACCTTGAAGTCCAGGACCTCGCACCAGAAGGCCGCGAGCCTCTCCGGATCGTGGCAGTCAACGGTCAACTCGGTGAACCTGCTTGTCATGCTTCTCCCAGATAGTGCGGACGGGACCCAGCGTAGGTCGCCCGCCCGACGGATCCGAGATCTTTTTGCACAGGGACATCGGACGGGCTTGATCCGGCGGAAACCCCTGCCCGGTTGGAAGGAGCTGTGGAGCCCGATGTGGGCGCTGCTACGGTGGCCCGATGGCATCGATCAAGCACATCCAAGTCACCTTCGACTGCGCGGAACCTGAGCGCGTCGCCCGCTTTTGGTGCGAGGTGCTGGGATACGTCGCACCGACGCCACCGGAGGGGTTTGCCACTTGGGACGATTTCAACCGCACGCTGCCGCCCGAGGATCGGGGTGCGTGGTTCGCCTGCAGCGATCCCTCAGGTGTGGGCCCACGACTGTACTTTCAGCGCGTTCCCGAAGGGAAGGTCGTCAAGAACCGGGTGCATCTCGACGTGCGGGTCGGCACCGGACTCGTGGGCGAGGAGCGCCTGGCCACGCTTGAGGCCGAATGCGCACGCCTGGTCGCGCTCGGCGCGGTGTGCGTGAAGGTGCTGCATGCCGATGAGGACAACGAGTCCTGCATCGTGATGCAGGACGTCGAGGGCAACGAGTTCTGTCTCGACTGAGCCTCGACCCAGCGTCCTCCGGTGACGGCCCCGAGGTGGCCGCTGACGCGTTCAGCGGCCGGGCTCGGGTGCGACGGCGACGGCGTCGAGCGCCTTGTGGAGGAGGGGGATCAGGTCCTCGGTCTCCGGCTGGTTGAGCTGTGTGTTGCCGAGGATCAGGCGCGTGAGCAGGACGCCTGAGCAGATGGCGACCAGGAGGGCGGCGCGCCCGGCGGTCCGCTCGCCGGGCAGGGCGCCGGCCAGGACATGCTGGTAGTTCTGTTCGATGACGCCCCGCATGATCTCCGCCGCCCGCGGGTTCGCCGCGGAACGCAGGGTCAGCAGCAGCCCTTCCACGGCGGACTGATCGGAGTCGAGGAGCAGCGCGCGGGCCGCCTCGGCGTTCAGCTCGGGCGTCATCATCAGCGACTTCTGGTACGCCAGGTCGACGACTTCCGCGAAGAGCTTCTCCTTGGACCCGAAGTAGCGACCGATCAGCCGGGGATCCACTCCCACGGCGCCGGCGATCTCCCGCACACCCGCGCCGTCGTAGCCGTGCTCGACGAAGAGTCGCCGGGCGGCCTGGAGGATCGCCGCCCTGGTCGCGGCGGCGTCCCTGCGTCGGGTGGCGGCCGGCTGGCCACCGTCGTCGTCATGCATGCGGCCAGGATACGGAGTGCCCAGGCGTCCACCGCGTGCGGACATCCACGATCGTGGACATGGCTTTTCCGAGGATCCACGGTCGGGCGTCACGGGACGGCCGGCTGTCCGGTCTCACCGTATGCAGGCTGACCCGGGGCCGGAAGTCCGTGCCGGTGCCCGGGCCGCCTCCACCCCGGCACGGGGACCCGCGCTCCGGGCTCCGCGCGAGGCAGAGTTCGTGCGAGCCCGGCGGAGCGGCCGGACGCCCGCCCCACGGCGGTGGGGCGGGGGTCCGGTCCTGAGGTCCCGCGGGGCGGCCATCCGTCCACGTCGATCCGGCGAACCGGCGAACCGGCCGAGCATGCCTCCGTCAGCCGCTCACTTGGGCCGACGTCGGCCTGGTGCGGTTCCGCCGAAGGCGTGGAGGTCGTGATCTTGCCGGCGGGGGTCGACTGGCTGGCATCCTGTCGCCATGACGGCAGACGGCGTGGGTCAGTATCGGGCGGGCGAGACAGCGCTGATCGTCAAGGTGCCCGAGGCCGAGCCGGTCGTGGGCAGCTGGCGTGAGCGGTTCGACGCCTCGGTGGGGGCCGGGGTCCCGGCGCATGTATCGGTGCTCTATCCGTTTCTGAGCCAGGACCGCGTCGGTGATCAGGTCTTGGATGTCCTGGCTGAACTCTTCGGATCCCACAGTGCTTTTGACCTTCGTTTCCGGAGGTGCGGTCGCTTCCCTGGGGTGCTCTACCTCGCCCCGGAGTCGGACGATCAGTTCCGGGCGCTCACCCTGGCCGTCGCTGACCGGTGGCCGGAGGCGCCGCCGTATGGGGGCCGGTTTGCCGAGGTCGTTCCCCATCTGACGGTGGCGCATGGCCAGGAGCCGAGTGTGTTGGACGCCGTTGAGGCCGATCTGGCGAATCGGCTACCGCTCACGACACACGTCCGTTCGGTCCAGTTGCTGGTCTTCGATGGCAAGGTGTGGCGTGAACGGGCGGACTTCGCCCTGCGTGCGCCACGGGTCGATGCCGGTCGGGCGGCTTTGAGCAGGCTGCCGTCGTAGGTCCACCTGCCCACCGGACTGCCCTCCGGCTCACCCGAAGACGCCCTGGACTGCGCCTGCCTCCTCTGTCTCGGCGGCGACCTGACCCCGCGCTTGACCCCTCGGCGCTTCCTCACCGGTGCCGGGTCGTCGGTCTACCTGTGGCGCTGTCTGATGTTCAGTGGGCCAGGGCCGAGCCGTTGTGCTTCCGGACCACGCCCACAGGCGAGGTGGCCGCCGGCGCGGCCTCGGTGAGGTCGACTCGGGGCGCCCTGCTGGTGTTTCCACCAGTGGGTTTCCCCGAGCCGCCTCCCGAACCCGGCGTGCCCGTCTCCGGGCACCGGG
>NZ_JBHWGA010000054.1:0-62034 GCF_042733315.1 Streptomyces sp. NPDC059718 | reverse complement strand
GTGACCGGCCGGGGCCGGTCACCGCACCGCACGACGGGAAGGGCGCCGTCAGCCCACCGGGCCGTCACCGCCCTCCACCGATGACCGTGGCACGCCCGGCCTGGCGGCGGGCGGTGTCGCCTGCTGGACGGCGGGCGGTGCGGACGGACGGACCGCCGGTGACGCACCCGGCCGGGCGGCGGGCGGCGTGGAGGGCCGGCCTGCCGGTGACGCACCCGGCCGGGCCGCGGGAGGCGCCGACGGGGCGGAGGGAGGCGCGGAGGGGGCGGCGGGGGCAGCGGGCTCCCTCACCCCCGTCCAGTCGGGGGCGGGCCAGCCGCGCCACGGCGAGTACGCGGGGTTGACCACGCAGCGGGCCGTGAGCTCGGCCTTGGTGGCCTTGTCCACCGGGCAGGCCTTCACGAGGAACTGGCGGGCGATGCCACCGGGGAAGACCACGCCGGTACGGGCCGAGCGCAGTTCACGGGTGCCGAGGGTCTCGTCGAGCTCGATGCCGCCGGGGGCGTCGATGTAGTAGTGGTAGGCGGTCGTCTGCTGCCTGAGGGCCTCGCGGTCGTAGGTGGTGGCCACGAACGGCGAGGGCTGCTCGCGGCGGGCGTAGGCCTGCAGGTCGTACTCGCCCTCGCCCACGTCCTCGGGACGCAGGCCGTCCTTGAAGACGGTCTCCGGCGGGCGGTCGTCGCCGTGGAAGAGGGCGTTGCAGTTGGAGCGCCAGGTCGGCTCGTCGGGCGTGATCCGGTCGAGGTCGACGCTGGTGTCCGCGGCGGCGTAGAGCCGGTCGGGAACGACGGGGCACCATTCGGGGACGGCCGGGTCGCGTGGAAGACCCGGGGCGACGGCCGCGGCGGCCGTGCAGACGGGGAGTGCGAGCACCCCCAGGGAAAGGGCGGCGGCGCAGAGCCGGCGCAGCGTGCGCAGTGCGATCATATGCCCACGATCACCCCGGTATCGCCCGGTCGCCGGAATGGTCACCCTTGTCGGCGTGTCCCGCCGGAAGACGAAAGAGGCCCCTGCGCATCGTTGTGGGACGCTGCTGGGGCCTCTCGATTCGTCGTGGAACCAGGGGGTGTGATCCACGACGCCATGGGACGACCGAGCCCGGGTCATGGGGGTCGTTGCTCCACAACTATACGAGACATCGCAGCCGAAACCTCACGATGTGGGAGTGAGGTGGGACACTGACCTTGTAAACGCAGGTTAGATGTTCATTTGGCGTTCAGCGGTCCATGACCCGCATTTCGAACCAGGTGGTCTTGCCGCGTGGCAGCAGATCCACCCCCCAGCGGTCGGCGAGCTTGTCGATCAGGAAGAGGCCCCGGCCGCTCACGTCCATCTCGCGCACCGGCATCAGGCAGGGCAGCGCCCGTGAGGGATCGCGCACCTCCACCCGGATCCAGCCCCGGCGGCGCAGCATGCGCAGGCCGAAGGTGCGGGCCCCGGTGTGACGCACGGCATTGCCGACGAGTTCGGAGACGAGTAACTCGACGACGTCGTTGAACTGGGGCAGACCCCAGAGCCGGAGCACCGAACGGCTCAGCCGCCGGGCCGTGGCCGCGGACTCCGGGCGCGAGGAGAGCCGCACCTCGTCCACGGAGGGATTCCCCAACAGATCGAGGGACGTCGCCGCCAGATCGTCGACCGCCGTGGGCGGCCACCCTGCCGCCGGGACCGTTACCCGCTGCGGCTGCTCAGATGCTCCCTGCTGCCCCGCCATGCTCTCATGATGGCCGTACGCGACGGCGGTTCGGGGCGGATCGGGGGAATTGACGGGGCGGAACGCGTCATTCCGAGTTGCCGTACTGGCATATGTCAAGGGCAATGATGGATCTCACACGACCCTTCCCACCTGCGCGAAGGGGGCCCTGGCGACGAACGGTTGGCGGATCCGGCGCAGGTCGCCTTAAGGTCCTCTTAAGGTCGGCTTAAGGCGACCCGACGGATGCCGGCTGTCACTCAACCGGGTTGGGTCTAGCGGAACTTCGCCTTGCCCGGACCCTCCTCGACGAAGCTGCGCATGCCCGTCGTGCGGTCCTCGGTCGCGAACAGCCCTGCGAACAGGTTCCGTTCGATGGTGAGGCCGGTCTCCAGATCGGTCTCGAGACCGGCGTCCACGGCCTCCTTGGCGGCGCGCAGTGCCAGCGCCGGCCCCCGGGCCAGCCGCTCGGCCCAGGCACGCGCCTGCGCGTACACCTGCCCGGCCGGGACCACCTTGTCCACCAGGCCGATGGTGAGCGCCTCGTCGGCCTTGACCATGCGGCCGGTGAAGATGAGGTCCTTCGCCTTGGCGGGACCCACCAGGCGCGACAGCCGCTGCGTGCCGCCCGCGCCGGGGATGAGGCCGAGCAGGATCTCCGGCTGGCCGAGCTTGGCGTCCTCCGCGGCGACCCGGATGTCGGCGCAGAGCGCGAGTTCGCAGCCGCCGCCGAGGGCGTAACCGGTCACGGCGGCCACCACCGGCTTGGGGATCCGGGCGACCGCCGTGAAGGAGTCCTGCAGTGCGCGGGACCGCACGGCCATGGCCTCGTAATCCATGACCTGCATTTCCTTGATGTCCGCGCCCGCCGCGAACACCTTCTCGCCGCCCCAGATCACGACGGCCCGTACGTCCTCGCGCCGGGAGGCCTCCTCCGCCACCTCGCGGAGCCGGTCCTGGGTCGCGACGTCCAGCGCGTTCATCGGGGGGCGGTCCAGGCGGATGGTGCCGACACCCTCGTCGACCTCGAGATTAACTGTCATGGCCGACGAGGGTATCCGTGAACGCCCGTTTACGCTGCGACGTGCCTCACGGGGCGCGTCAGGAGGCGGGGGTCCACTGGCTCCACGGCAGGTTCCAGCCGTTGAGCCCGTTCCACCACTGCACGGTCTTGTCGTGGGAGTTCTTGACCTGCACGACGTCACCGATCATCGAGTTGTTGTAGAACCACGAGGACGGGGTGTCGCCGTTGCCGCCGCGCACGTCCCGCAGGCCCACGCAGCCGTGGCTGACGTTGGCGTTGCCGAAGGTGCCGGACGAGGCCCAGTAGTTGCCGTGGATGAAGGTGCCCGAGGTGGTCAGGCGCTGGGCGTTGGGCACGTCCTTGATGTCGTACTCGCCGCCGAAGCCCACGGTGTCGCCGTTCATGCGGGTCACCTTGTACCGCTCGGTGATGACCATCTTGCCGTTGTAGGTCGTCGTGCCGGGCCCGCCCGAGGTGATCGGGATGGTCTTCAGCAGGCTGCCGTCGCGGTAGACCTTCATCGTGTGCTTGGCGGCGTCGACGATGCTGACCTGGCTGCGGCCGATGGTGTAGTGCACGTCCTTTGACTGGGTGCCGTAGAC
Source organism: Streptomyces sp. NPDC059718 (assembly GCF_042733315.1). Taxonomy (NCBI): domain Bacteria; kingdom Bacillati; phylum Actinomycetota; class Actinomycetes; order Kitasatosporales; family Streptomycetaceae; genus Streptomyces; species Streptomyces sp. NPDC059718. Next base: position 58,715 of record NZ_JBHWGA010000054.1, on the reverse strand, counting down.
GCCCTTCGCGCCCTCGACCCCGTTCAGCCGCAGGGAGAGCGTGATCTTGGTGCCCTTGGCCCAGTACTTCTCGGGACGGAAGTCGACGCGCTGGTCGCCGTACCAGTGGCCGACGACGGGGACCGAGGGGTTCGCGGTCACCTCGATCGCGTCCTGGACCGCCTTCTTGTCGGTGATCGCCCGGTTGAACTTGAGCGAGACCGGCATGCCGACGCCGACCGTCTGGCCGTCCTCGGGGGTGAAGAAGCCGATGAAGGTGTCCTTCGGGGTGACCGTGGTGAAGCTCGCGTGCTTGGCCGACTCGCGGCCCGCGCCGTCCTTGGCTATCGCGTCCACCGAGTACTCGGTGGAGGTGCCGAGCGTCTCGGTCGGCTCCCAACTGCTGCCGTCGGTGGATATCTTGCCCTCGACCGGGTCGCCCTTGCCGCTCTTCACCACGACCGAGGTCAGCTTGCCCTTGCCGGCGGTGACCTTGAGGTCCCCCGTCGTGGCCACCTCGTCGGCCCCGTCCTCGGGCGCGATGGTCACGACGGCCTGCGACTCGGTCGTGTCCCCCTTGCCGCCCTGCGAGGCCGAGGCACCGGGCCTGGCCTTGTCGCCGCCCTTGCTGTCGCCGCTGGCGCTGCCCCCGCACGCGCTGACCAGGAGCAGCATCGCCCCTACCGCGAGGGCCAAGGTGGTCCGCCTTGCGCCCGGCGCGCCCTGTATCGCCTTCAACTCACGTCTCCCCAAAACCGGCCCGTGGCCCCGTGGCCCAAGGGTGAGTCCCCCTCACCTAGCGCTTAGAGAACCACACGGAACCGGTGTTGTGGATCCCGGTATTGTCACCGTTCCGTCCCAGTCGCGGGGCCCGGCCTCAGCCGCCGTCCGCCCACTGCTCCCAGGCCATGTTCCAGCCGCCCAGGCCGTTGTCGGGAGCGACGGTGCGGTCGTGGGAGTTGACGACGGTGACGAGGTCGCCGACGAGCGAGTGCGCGAAGAACCAGGCCGCCGGGGTGGCCGTCCCGCCGCCCTTCACGTCGAGCAGGCCGACGCAGCCGTGGCTGGTGTTGGCCGCGCCGAAGGTGCCGGGGGTGGCCCAGTAACTGCCGTGCACGAAGGTGCCGGAGCGGGTGAGCCGCATGGCGTGCGGGACGTCGGGGATGTCGTACTCGCCGCCGAAGCCCACCGTGTCCCCGTTCATCCGGGTCAGCCGGAGCTTCTCGGAGATGACCATCGCGCCGTTGTACGTCGGATTGGACGGGGCGCCCGCCGAGATCGGCAGGACGCGCGTGACCTGCCCGCCGCGGCGCACCGTCAGGGTGTGCGCGGCGGCGTCGACGGTGCTGGTCTGGTCCCGGCCGATGTCGAAGGTGACGTCCTTGGACTGCACCCCGTAGACCCCGGGGCCGGTCTCCACGTCGAGCAGCCGCAGCGAGAGCGTCACCTTCGTGCCGGGGACCCAGCGCTCGCGGGGGCGGAAGTCGAGGCGCCGGTCGCCGAACCAGTGCGGGGCGATCTCGACGGCGGGCGAGGAGGCGACGCGGACGGCGCGCTCGACGGCGGCGCGGTCGGCGACCGGCCGGTTGAAGTCCAGGGAGACGATCATGCCCGTGCCGACGGTCTGCCCGTCCTCGGGGGTGAAGTACCCGATGAGGGTGTTCTGGGGGACGAGGGTGGTGAACACCGCGTGCTTGGCGGCGCGCCGGCCCCCCGTGTCCTCGGCGACGGCGTCCACCGTGTACTTCTCCGACAGCGACAGCCTGGACCGGGCGTGCCAGCGGGAGCGGTCGGCGGTGAACACGCCCTCGACCACCTCCCCCTCCCCGTCCTCGACGTGCACGGAGGTGAGCCGGCCGTCCTCGGCCTCGACCGTCAGCGGGTCGTCCGCCTCCACGTCACGGGCGCCGTCCCCCGGAGTGATCCTGATCCTCGCCTCGGACACCTTCGGGGTGTCGTCGGCCACCGCACCGCTGTCCGCCGGCCCGAACCCGAGCCCGCACGCCGTCAGCATCCCCGCCAGCCACATGGCGGTGGCAAGCCCCGCCCCCGCGCGCAGAGCGCGCCGCACCGCAGTCGTCACGCTCGGTCAACGACCGGACGGCCCCGGGGAAACGTCTCCGACGCGTCCGATCGATCACGCGTGTGACGCCGCAGGGTGAACGGGAAGGTAAAGCGGGAGGGCGCGACGCGCGCGCGGAGGGACACCGCGCGGCGCACGGGCACGGCCGGCGCCGGCCGGGTCCGGCGTCCCCCGAGCCGCAGGAGGCGAGCACGTGTCGGAGACGCGCGAGGACGAATCGGTCGACCGGGCCGGAAAGCTGCGCCCGAACGGCCACCGGACCGCCCCCGTGGCCGTGCCGCTGCCGCGCCCGGAGACCGCGCCGGCCGTGCCGGGGCCCGCCGGGGCCGGGGACACCCTGGTGTGGCCGGGCAGCCCGCAGCCGCTGGGGGCGCGCTTCCACACCGGCCCCGACGGACGCCCGGGCACCAACTTCGCCCTGTGGGCGGGCGGCGCCGAGTCGGTGGAGCTGTGCCTGTTCGACGACGAGGGGGCCGAGACACGGGTCCCGCTGACCGAGCTGACCCATGAGATCTGGCACGGCTTCGTGCCCGGGGTCCTGCCCGGCCACCGGTACGGCTACCGGGTCGGCGGCCGCTGGGACCCGTGGACCGGTGCCCGCTGGAACCCGGCCAAGCTGCTGCTGGACCCGTACGCGCGGGCGGTCGACGGCGACTTCACGCTGCCCCCCGAGGTGTACGGCCACGTCCGCGACTGGCCGGAGCAGGAGGTCGCCGACACCGTGCGGGACAACCGCGACTCGGCCCCGTACGTGCCCAAGGGCGTCGTGGTGGACGACGACGACCCCTGGACGGACGACCGCAGGCCCAAGACGCCCTGGGCCGACTCGGTCATCTACGAGCTGCACGTCCGCGGCTTCACCATGCGCCACCCCGGCATCCCGCCCGAACTGCGCGGCACCTACGCCGGGCTGGCGCACCCGGCGGCGATCGAGTACCTCACCGGCCTCGGCGTGACGGCCGTCGAACTGCTGCCGGTGCACCAGTTCGCGCACGAGGACCACCTGCTGCGCCGGGGCCTGCGCAACTACTGGGGCTACAACTCGATCGGCTACTTCGCCCCGCACGCCGGCTACGCCGCCACCGGCACCCGCGGACAGCAGGTGGGCGAGTTCAAGCGGATGGTGCGCGCCCTGCACGACGCGGGGCTGGAGGTGATCCTCGACGTCGTGTACAACCACACCGCCGAGGGGAGCGAGTTCGGGCCCACCCTCTCCCTGCGCGGCATCGACAACCGCGGCTACTACCGGCTGCCGGGCGACGCGCGCCGCTACGCCGACTACACCGGCTGCGGCAACACCCTCCACGTCGTCCAGCCCCAGGTGCTCCGGCTGATCACCGACTCCCTGCGCTACTGGGTGACCGAGATGGGCGTCGACGGCTTCCGCTTCGACCTCGCCGCGGCGCTCGCCCGGTCGATGCACGACGTCGACATGCTCTCCCCCTTCCTCGCCGTCATCGCCCAGGACCCGGTGCTGCGCCGGGTCAAGCTCATCGCCGAGCCTTGGGACGTCGGCTCCGGCGGCTACCAGGTCGGCGCCTTCCCGCCGCTGTGGACGGAGTGGAACGACCGCTACCGCGACACCGTCCGGGACTTCTGGCGCGGCACCCAGCACGACGTGCGCGACCTGGGGTACCGGCTGTCCGGCTCCAGCGACCTGTACGCCTGGGGCGGGCGCCGTCCCTACGCCTCGGTCAACTTCATCACCGCGCACGACGGCTTCACCCTGCGCGACCTGGTGAGCTACGAGCGCAAGCACAACGAGGCCAACGGCGAGGACAACCGCGACGGCACCAACGACAACCGCGCCTGGAACTGCGGGCACGAGGGCGAGACCGACGACCCGGCCGTGGGCGGGCTGCGCCGCCGTCAGCTGCGCAACATGCTCTCGACGCTGCTGCTGTCGACCGGCGTGCCGATGCTGGTGGCCGGTGACGAGACGGGCCGCACCCAGGGCGGCAACAACAACGCGTACTGCCAGGACAACGAGATCAGCTGGCTGGACTGGTCGCTGCCGGAGGAGCCGGACTGGGCCTCGCTGCGCGAGCTGACGGCCCGGCTGATCGCGCTGCGCCGCGCCCACCCCGTGCTGCGCAGGAGGGCCTTCTTCTCCGGCCGGCCGCAGTCCGCCGAAGGCCTGCGGGACCTGGCCTGGTTCACCGCGCAGGGCCGGGAGATGACCGACGGCGACTGGTACAGCCCCACGTCCACGCTCGGGATGTACCTGTCGGGCGCCGACATCCCGCACCGCGACGCGCGCGGCCGCCCGGTCACCGACGACAGCTTCCTGGCGGTCTTCCACGCCTCGCACCGCCCGGTCCGCTTCACACTGCCGGGCGGGCCGTGGGCCAGGGAGTACGAGCTGCTGCTCGACACCTCGCGCGAGGACCAGACGGAAGCACCGGGCAGCCGGCACCGCGGCGGGAAGGCGCTGACCGTGCCGGGGCGGACGGTGCTGCTGCTGCGCGCCGTCTGAGGGACGAGACGCGGCGGCAAAGGTGTGGACTCGGCCAATTGGTCCAGTCCACACTGGTCGTCCGTGACCTCCGCACCTCCGCCCTCGCCGCCGTGCGCCTCCGGCCTCGCCCTGCCGGACACCCCCCGGGACCGCCTGTGGTCACGGGGGTTCAGCCTGTACTTCACCGCCCGCAGCGTCGCCATGCTCGGCGACTCGATGCTGCCCGTCGCCCTGTCGGCCGGGCTGCTCCAGCACGGCTACGGCGCGGGCGACATCGGCTACGCCATGGCCTCCTTCACCGCCTGCTTCGCCGGGCTGGTCGTCCTCGGCGGCGTGTTCGCCGACCGGTTCAGCGCCCGCGGCCTGATGATCGGCGCCGACCTGGTGCGGGTCGGCACGCAGTCCCTGGCCGCCTGGGTCTTCTTCTCGGGGCACGTCGTGCTCTGGCAGATCTGCCTGATCGGCGCCGTCAACGGCGTGGCGGGCGCCATGTTCCAGCCGGGGGTGGCCAGCACGGTGCCCCAGGTGGCCCGGGACGTCCAGGAGGCCAACGGGGTGGTCCGCACCGCCGAGTCGCTGATGGCGCTGGCCGGCCCGGCGCTCGCCGGCGTGCTGGTGGCCTTCACCTCGGCGGGCGGGGTGTTCGCCGCGCACGCCGCCACGTACGCGGTGAGCGCCGTCTGCCTGCTGCTGCTCCGGCTGCCGGCCCGGACCGCGCGGGAGCCCCGGGACGCCGCCCGGCGCAGCAGCTTCCGGGCCGACCTGGTCGAGGGGTGGCGGGAGTTCCGGGCCCGCACCTGGATGTGGTCGGTGATCGTCATCTGGATGGGCTTCATGATCCTCGTCATGGGCCCGGTCACCCCGCTGGCGGCCGGCGAGATCCTGCCGGCGCACGGCCCGAAGGCGTACGGGCTGGTCTCCTCCGCCCTGGGGGCGGGCACCGCGCTCGGCGGGCTGCTGGCGATACGGCTGCGGCCGGCCCGGCCGCTGCGGGGCGGGGCCGTGGCGCTGTTCGGGTTCGCGCTCTACCCGGCCGCGGTCGGCGCCGGGCTGCCGGTGCCGGCGGTCGCGGCGGCGGTGCTGGTCGCCGGGACGGCCTGGGCGTTCTGGAGTGTGATGTGGGCCACCAGCGTCCAGACCCAGGTGCCCGGCGAGATCCTCAACCGCATCCACGCGTACGAGGTCGCCGGCTCGGTCGCCATGCTGCCCGTCGGCCAGGCCCTCGCGGGGCCGGCGGCGGGTGTCTTCGGGGCGCGCCCGGTGCTGGTGGCCGGGGGTGCGGTGACCCTGCTGGTGTGCGTGGCGCTGCTGGCGGTGCCCGCCGTGCGCGACCTCGGCCGAAAATCCGGATGAGCGTTGTCGGTGGTCGCACGTAGTCTCTGAAACGATGCCTGAGTCGACCAACCAACCCGCGCCCGCACGTTCCCGATCCGCCGTGCGCTCACTGCTGCGCCTGTGGCCGTACGTGAAGCCGGTCAGCCACCGGCTGTTCGGTTCCGCGGGCGTGGCCGTGGTCGCGTCCTGCCTGGCGCTGCTGATCCCGCTGGTCCTGAAGTGGATCGTGGACGGCCCGGTCGCCGACCACGAGCCGTCCGGGGTGTGGCTCGGCGGCGGGCTGGTGCTGCTGCTCGGTCTCCTGGAGGCCGGGCTCTTCGGCGTACGGCGCTGGCTGGTGGCGCGCCCCATGGCCGCGCTGGAGGCCGGGATGCGGGCCGACCTGTACCGGAGGCTGCAGCGCCTGCCGGTGTCCTTCCACGACCGGTGGGGCTCGGGGCAGCTGCTCTCACGGGCCACGAACGACCTGCAGATCCTGCGGATGTTCCTGACCTTCCCGATGGTCTTCCTGGCGGTCAACACGGCCACCATCGCGGCGGGCTTCGGCATCCTGTTCGTGCAGCGCTGGTCGCTGGGGCTGATCCTGCTGGGCCCGGTCGTGCCCCTGGTGATCCTCTGCTCGTACTTCGAGGCGCGCTACCAGGTCGCCTCCCGCACCGCGCAGGACCAGGTCGGCGACCTGACCACGCTCGTCGAGGAGTCGGTGCTCGGCATCCGCATCATCAAGGCCTTCGGCCGGCACCGCAGCCAGGCCGACGCCTTCCGCCGGCAGTCGCGCGAACTGCGCGGCACCGAGCTGCGCAAGGCCGGGCTGCTGGCGGACCTGTGGATGGTGATCACCGGGCTGCCGGACGTGGCGCTGGGCGCGGCGCTGGTCCTGGGCGCGGTGCAGGTCGCCGACGGCGAGCTGTCGGCGGGCACGCTGGTCGCCTTCCTCTCCACGGCGCTCGCGCTGCGCTGGCCGGTGGAGTCGCTGGGCTGGCTGCTCTCCTTCAGCAACGAGGCGGCCACCGCCGCCGACCGCGTCTTCGAGGTCCTGGACACCGAGGTCCCGCCGGAGACCGGCTCGGGGACGGGGACCGGCCCGGTCCCCGGCGAGGACGGGCGGCCCGCCGACGGCATCCGCTTCAGCGCCGTGCGCTTCCGCTACCCCGACGCCCCCGAGGGCAGCCCCGACCTGCTCACCGGGATCGACCTGCACATCCGCAGCGGCGAGACCGTGGCGCTGGTCGGCGCGACGGGCAGCGGCAAGACGAGCCTGACCTCGCTCATCCCGCGGCTGTACGAGCCGACCGGCGGCCGCATCACGCTGGACGGCACCGACGCCGCGCAGCTCACCCGGTCCGCGCTGCGCTCCCTGGTCGCGACGGCCTTCGAGGAACCGACCCTGTTCTCCGCCAGCGTGCGGGAGAACGTGCTGATGGGCGCTCCCGACGCAGACGAGACGGACCTGCTGCGGGCGCTGGAGATCGCCCAGTGCGACTTCGTCCACAAGCTGCCGCAGGGTGTGGACACCCAGGTGGGAGAGCAGGGCCTGAGCCTGTCCGGCGGTCAGCGGCAGCGGCTCGCGCTGGCCCGCGCGGTCGTCGGCCGCCCCCGCTTCCTGGTGCTGGACGACCCCCTGTCCGCCCTCGACGTGCACACCGAGGCCCTCGTCGAGGCGGCCCTGCGCCAGGTGCTGGCCACCACGACGGCGCTGGTGGTCGCCCACCGCCCCTCCACGGTGATGCTCGCCGACCGGGTGGCGCTGCTGTCGCAGGGCCGGGTCACCGCGGTCGGCACCCACCAGGAACTCCTGTCCTCCTCCGCGGCCTACCGCCGCCTGATGTCCGGCCAGGACGGGAGCGCGCCCGCCGCGCCGGACCGTCCGCAATTCGAGGGGAGCAGCACCCGATGACCTCCGTCGCGGAGTCGCAGCCTGCCGAGCAGTCGGCCGACGGGGAACCGGCGGGGCACCGGGAGACCGAGGAGGCCCGGCAGGCCAGGGAGGACGACCTCTTCGACCGGGACCGGCTCCCGGCACCCGAGGGGGCGTCACGCGCCCTGCTGCGGGAACTGGTCGGGCCGCACCGGCGGCGCGTGTGGCTGGCGGCCGTGGTCCTGCTGCTGCAGCAGGCGGCCGTGCAGGCGGGCCCGCTCATCGTCGCGGTGGCCATCGACCGGGCCATCCCGGCGCTGCGCCGCGACGACCACGGACCGCTGATCGCGGTCGCGGTCGGCTACATCGGCTGCGCCGTCGCCGGCGGTCTCCTGCAGCGGACGTTCGTCCGGCAGGCCGGCCGGCTCTGCCAGGACGTGCTGGTCGACCTGCGCGGCCGGATCTTCCGGCACGCCCAGGCGCTCGGCCTGGACTTCCACGAGCGCTACACCTCGGGCCGGATCATCGCCCGTGCCACCTCCGACGTGGAGTCGATCCGGGAGCTGCTGACCGAGGGCCTCCAGGAGCTGCTGAACGTCGGGCTGTCGGTGCTCTACATCTCGGCGGTCCTGCTGTGGCTGGACTGGGGGCTCGGCCTGTTCGCGCTCGCCACCGCGGTGCCGCTGGTGGTGACCGTCCGGATCTTCCGGCGCCGGTCGGCCACGGTCTACACACGCCGCTCCGCGGCGATCGCCTCCGTGATCGTGCGCTTCACCGAGACGATGAACGGCATCCGGCCCGTACAGGCCTTCCGCCGCGAGAAGGCGAACGACGAGGCGTTCGACGAGCTCAACGCCGCCCACCGGCAGGCCAACGGTGACGCGATCCTGGAGATGGGCCGCTTCACCGTGAGTTCCTGGCTGATCGCCAACACGTCGGTGGCGCTGGTGGTCCTGTGGGGCGCGTACCGCGTCGCCTCCGGCTCGCTCGCGCTGGGCGTGCTCGCCGCGTTCGTGCTCTACCTGCGACGGCTGTACGCGCCGATCGACCCGCTCGGCATGTTCCTCAACTCCTACCAGTCGGCGGCCGCCTCGCTGGAGAAGATCGCCGGGCTGCTGGCCCAGCGGCCGTCGGTGCCCGAGCCGCGGACACCGCGGGCGCTGCCGGCCACGCAGGCGGACATCCCGGGCCGCGAGGTCGTCTTCGATCAGGTCCGCTTCGCCTACCGCACGGGCGGCGAGGTGCTGCCCCGCTTCGACCTGCGGCTGCCCGCCGGGCAGACGGTGGCGGTGGTCGGCGCCACCGGCGCGGGCAAGTCGACGCTGGCCAAGCTGCTGGCCCGGTTCTACGACCCGACCGACGGCCGGGTCACCCTGGACGGGGTGGACCTGCGCGAGCTGGCCCTGCCGGAGCTCCGCCGCGGGGTGGTGATGGTGACCCAGGAGGCGTTCCTCTTCTCCGGCACGGTCGCCGAGAACATCTCCATCGGCCGTCCGGAGGCCACCCGTGAGGAGATCGAGGACGCCGCCAGGGCGATCGGCGCCCATGACTTCATCGCGGCGCTGCCCGAGGGCTACGACACCGACGTCCGCAAGCGCGGCGGCCGCATCTCCGCGGGCCAGCGCCAGTTGGTGGCCTTCGCCCGCGCCCTGCTCGCCAACCCGGCCGTGCTCATCCTGGACGAGGCGACCTCCTCGCTGGACGTACCGGGCGAGCGCGCGGTGCAGCAGGCGATGCGCGAGGTGCTGCGCGGCCGCACCGCCGTGATCATCGCCCACCGGCTGTCGACGGTGGAGATCGCGGACCGGGTGCTGGTGATGGACCAGGGCCGCGTCGTGGAGGACGGCACCCCGGCCGAACTCGTCTCCGGCGCGGGCCGCTTCGCCGATCTGCACCAGGCCTGGCGCGACAGCCTCGTCTGAGCCACCGGCACCTTCCGGGGCGTGGGGGGGGGGGCGGCGCCCCCCCCCCCCCCCCCCCCCCCGCCCCCCCCCCCCCCCCCCCCCCCCGCCCCGCGGGGGGGGGGGGGGGGCCCCGCCCCCCCCCCCACGCCCCGGACTCTTTCCGGCACGCTTCGCCCCTCCCTGTCCGGAATGCGAACCCGACGTCCCCCTCAAAGGACGAATTCGGCCAACTTCTCGCCACGTACATGACACCAAGCCATGAACAGTGGCACTCTTCCCCCCGTCGGCCGTCAGTACGCCCACACACCGCACCGCTTCGTGCTGACGCACCGGCCGAACTCCGCACGTCCCACCCGCACGGCTAGTTCCGCCCGGGCAGCACACCCCGTCTGCCCGGCTGTCCCCGGCCGCCAACCGCGGCCGACGCAGTAGGAGTCCGAGTGAGACGATCCCCCCGCAAGGCAGTCGCGGCCGCCAGTGTGGTCGCCACCGCCGCGTTCATCGCCGTCGGCATACCGGCCACCTCCGCCACGGCGAACGCCGCCCCCCACACGAGCCAGCTCCGCACCGGAGCCCTCGAGGCGAAGCTCACCCCCGCCCAGCGCACCGCGCTCATCAAGAGCGCGAGCGACCGCACGGCCGTCACGGCGCAGTCGCTGGGTCTGGGCAGCAAGGAGAAGCTGGTCGTCAAGGACGTCGTCAAGGACGCCGACGGCGCGCTGCACACCCGCTACGAGCGCACCTACGCCGGGCTCCCGGTGCTCGGCGGCGACCTCGTGGTGCACACGCCCGCCAAGGGCACCGGCACGGTCGGCACGACGTTCAACACGAACCAGCCGATCACGGTCGCCTCGACGACGCCGAAGGTCGCCGAGTCCGCCGCGACGACCGCCGCGCTGAAGACCGCCAAGACGCTGAAGGCCCAGGCGCCCGCCGCCGACGACGCCCGCAAGGTGATCTGGGCCGGCCAGGGCACGCCGAAGCTCGCCTGGGAGACCGTGGTGAGCGGCCTGCAGGACGACGGCACGCCGAGCCGGCTGCACGTCGTCACCGACGCCGTGACCGGCAAGGAGCTCTACCGGTACCAGGACATCAAGACCGGCACCGGCAACACCCAGTACAGCGGCCAGGTGTCGCTGACCACGACGCTGTCCGGCTCGACGTACCAGCTGTACGACACGACCCGCGGCGGCCACAAGACGTACAACCTCAACCGCGGCACCTCCGGCACCGGGACGCTGTTCACCGACGCCGACGACGTCTGGGGCGACGGCACCGGCTCCAACACCCAGACCGCGGGCGCCGACGCCGCCTACGGCGCCCAGACGACCTGGGACTTCTACAAGAACACCTTCGGCCGCAGCGGCATCCGCAACGACGGTGTCGCCGCGTACTCGCGGGTCCACTACAGCAGCGGCTACGTCAACGCCTTCTGGGACGACAGCTGCTTCTGCATGACCTACGGCGACGGCTCGGGCAACACCCACGCGCTGACCTCGCTGGACGTCGCGGGCCACGAGATGAGCCACGGCGTCACCTCCGCCACCGCGAACCTCACCTACTCGGGCGAGTCCGGCGGCCTGAACGAGGCGACCTCCGACATCTTCGGCACGGGCGTCGAGTTCTACGCCAACAACAGCAACGACATCGGTGACTACCTCATCGGTGAAGAGATCAACATCAACGGCGACGGCACCCCGCTGCGCTACCAGGACAAGCCGTCCCGCGACGGCACGTCGCCCGACAACTGGTACTCCGGCATCGGCAACCTGGACGTCCACTACTCCTCGGGCCCGGCGAACCACATGTTCTACCTGCTCTCCGAGGGCAGCGGCGCCAAGGTCATCAACGGGGTCAGCTACAACAGCCCGACCGCCGACGGCATCGCCGTCGCCGGCATCGGCCGCGCCGCCGCGCTGCAGATCTGGTACAAGGCGCTGAGCACGTACATGACGAGCAGCACCAACTACGCGGCCGCCCGCACCGCCGCCCTGAACGCCGCGACGGCCCTGTACGGCGCGGGCTCCGCCCAGTACGCGGGCGTGCAGAACGCCTTCGCGGGCATCGGTGTCGGCAGCCACGCGCCCGTCTCGGGCGTCACGGTCACCAACCCGGGCAACCAGAGCAGCACCGTCGGCACCGCCGCCAGCCTGCAGATCCAGGCCAGCAGCACCAACAGCGGCGCGCTGAGCTACGCGGCGAGCGGCCTGCCCTCCGGTCTGTCGATCAACGCCTCCACGGGCCTGATCTCCGGCACCCCGTCCGCCGCGGGCACCTACAACACCACGGTCACGGTCACCGACTCCGCGTCCAAGACCGGCACCGCCTCCTTCACCTGGACCGTCACCACCCCCGGTAGCTGCGCCTCCAGCCAGCTGCTCGGCAACCCCGGCTTCGAGTCCGGCAGCGCCTCCTGGACGGCCACCAGCGGTGTGATCACCAACTCCAGCAGCCAGGCCGCCCACGGCGGTTCGTACAAGGCGTGGCTGGACGGCTACGGCTCGACGCACACCGACACGCTCACCCAGTCGGTGACGATCCCGGCCGGCTGCAAGGCGACCTTCACCTTCTGGCTGCACATCGACTCCGCCGAGACGACCACCAGCACCCAGTACGACAAGCTGACCGTCACGGCCGGGTCGACCACCCTGGCCACCTACTCCAACCTCAACAAGGCCACGGGCTACACCCAGAAGTCCTTCAGCCTGAACTCCTTCGCCGGCTCCACCGTCACCCTGAAGTTCACCGGCACCGAGGACTCCTCGCTGCAGACGAGCTTCGTGGTCGACGACACCGCGGTGAACACCAGCAGCTGACCCCCGTCGGCTGACCGCGCACGCCGGGCCCCGGCCGTCGTCAACGACGGCCGGGGCCCGGTCCCGTTCCCGCTTCCGCGGACGTCCGGCTCAGCGCAGCACGCCGGCCGTCATCCCCGTCGCCTCGGGCGGCACCGCGATCAGCCCGAGCTCGGCGACCGAGGCGAGCAGCCGGTGCATCGGCAGCACGCGGACGGTGTAGCCGAAGGGGCCGGTGCGGTCGAGGGTGAGCGGGCCCTCGTAGAGCCAGCGGCCCTCCAGGTCCGGCCGTCCGCCCGGTTTGAGGGATACCACGGTCGGGTCGGCGATCCGGTCGGAGTCGTCGACGCGCCCGGACACCACCTGGACGTCCACGTCCCCGGGCTCCAGGCCGCCGAGGGCCACCTGGACGCGCAGGGTGAGCGTGGTCCCGAGCTCCGGGGAGCCGCCGACCGAGGCACCGGTCTCCACGTGGTCGACCGCGATCATCGGCCACTGCTCGCGCACCCGACGCTTCCACCCGGCGAGTTCGACGGACTCCCCGCCCCCCGCGAGACGGTGGGCGCGGGCGGCGGGCGCGTACAGCCGGGTCACGTACTCGCGGACCATGCGCCCGGCGAGCACCTTCGGCCCCAGGGTGCTCAGGGTGTGCCGGACCATCTCGATCCAGCGGACCGGCAGACCGTGCGTGCCGCGGTCGTAGAACCGGGGCGCGACCTGGTTCTCGACCAGGTCGTAGAGGGCGGCCGCCTCGATGTCGTCGCGGCGGTCGGGGTCGCCGGCCGCGCCGAAGCCGTCCGCGGTGGGGATCGCCCACCCGTTGTTGCCGTCGAACCACTCGTCCCACCAGCCGTCCAGGACGGACAGGTTGAGGCAGCCGTTCAGCGCGGCCTTCATGCCGGAGGTGCCGCAGGCCTCCAGCGGCCGCAGCGGGTTGTTGAGCCAGACGTCGCACCCGGGGTAGAGGTGCTGGGCCATGGCCATGTCGTAGTCCGGCAGGAAGACGATGCGGTGCCGCACCCTGGGGTCGTCGGCGAAGCGCACCAGCTCCTGCACCAGCCGCTTGCCGCTGTCGTCGGCCGGGTGCGCCTTGCCCGCGACGACGATCTGGATCGGCCGGGTCGGGTGCAGCAGCAGCTCCATCAGCCGGTCCTGGTCGCGCAGCATCAAGGTGAGCCGCTTGTACGACGGGACCCGGCGCGCGAAGCCGATGGTCAGCACGTCCGGGTCGAGGACGTCGTCGACCCAGCCCAGCTCGGCCGAGCCGGCGCCGCGCTGCCGCCAGGAGGCGCGCACCCTGCGGCGCACCTCCCGCACCAGCTGTTCGCGCAGCTCCCGGCGGAGCTCCCAGATCGCGGCGTCGGGGATGCGGAAGACGCTCTCCCAGGTGTCGGCGAGCCCGGTGGTCATCGCGTCCTCGGCGTTCTGGACGCCGGCCTGCCGGGCGCCGAGCCGGAACACCTCGGGCGCGACCCAGGTGGGGGCGTGCACGCCGTTGGTGATGGCGGTGATCGGCACCTCCTCCGGGTCGAAGCCCGGCCACAGCCCGGCGAACATCTCGCGGCTGACGCCGCCGTGCAGGGTGGACACGCCGTTGGCGCGCTGCGCCAGCCGCAGCCCCATCACGGCCATGTTGAAGACGTTGGGGTCGCCGCCGGGGTAGGTCTCCATCCCCAGCTCCAGCACCCGCTGGACGTCGACGCCGCGCAGTTCGCCGTCGTCGCCCAGGTGCCGGGCGAGCAGTTCGCGGTCGAAGCGGTCGATGCCGGCCGCTACGGGGGTGTGGGTGGTGAAGACCGTGCCGGCCCGCACGGCCTCCAGGGCGGAGTCGAAATCCAGCCCTTCTCCGTCGGCCGCGAGCTCGCGGATGCGCTCCAGGCCGAGGAAGCCCGCGTGCCCCTCGTTGGTGTGGAAGACCTCGGGCGCCGGGTGCCCGGTCAGCGCGCAGTAGGTGCGCACGGCACGGACGCCGCCGATGCCGAGCAGCATCTCCTGGAGCAGCCGGTGCTCGCTGCCGCCGCCGTAGAGGCGGTCGGTGACGTCCCGTTCGTTGGGGTGGTTCTCCTCGACGTCGGAGTCGAGCAGCAGCAGCGGGACCCGGCCGACCCTGGCCAGCCAGACGTGGGCGCGCAGGCTGCGCCCGCCGGGGAGGTCCAGGGCGATCAGGACGGGGCCGCCGTCCTCGTCCCGCAGCAGCGACAGCGGCAGCTCGTTGGGGTCGAGCACGGGGTAGTGCTCCTGCTGCCAGCCGTCCCGGGACAGGGACTGGCGGAAGTAGCCGTGCCGGTAGAGCAGGCCGACGCCGATCAACGGCACGCCCAGGTCGCTGGCGGCCTTGAGGTGGTCGCCGGCCAGGATGCCGAGGCCGCCGGAGTACTGCGGCAGCGCCGCGGTGATGCCGAACTCGGGCGAGAAGTAGGCGATGGCGGCGGGGAGTTCCCCGGCCTCGGCCGCGCCCTGGTACCAGCGCGGGTTGCCGAGGTAGTCGTGGAGGTCCTCGACGGCGGTGCCGAGCCGGCGGAGGAACCTGCGGTCCTTGGCGAGGGCGTTCAGCCGGTCCTTCGAGACCGCACCGAGCAGCCGCACCGGGTCGCCGGCCGCCGCTCTCCAGCCCTCGGGGTCGACGGACTGGAACAGCTCACGGGTCTCGTTGTGCCAGGACCAGCGCAGATTCTGCGCGAGCTCCCCCAGGGGACGTAGTGGTTCGGGCAGGACGGTTCGCACGGTGAATCGACGAATAGCCTTCACATCTCCGACGGTAGCGGCATCTTTCGGTGCGGTGGTGACATCCAGGGACCCAACACCCGCGGCCCGGCGCCGCCGCGCGGCACCCGTCCCCTGGCGCACCAGGACGCCCCGGGCGTCCCGGGACCCCCGCACGCGGCCCGGTGGACGCCTCGTCAGCGTGTCGGGCGGCGGCTACGACAGCCGCAGCACGGCAGCCGGGCCGGGGCGCACCGCGGGGGCTACGACCGGCGGCCAGGACCGGGGCACGGGCGGGGCCCGGCGCCCCGGCGACCGCGCGCGCCGGTCCGCCGGACGGTGGCCGGTTGTCTGCGTCCGGGCGCCGCCGGGGCCGCCCGGCGCGCAACTTACGCGCCAGTACCCCTTCCCGGGGAGTATTCGACCGTCATCCAATGGGCAGGCTCACCCTTGCGCGACGCGGCGCCGAACCCTCCCACACCACAACTCGTATCCGCCCACCCGAGTGAACGCGGACAGGAGCGGTCATGCCCACAGGCAGGCATCCGAAGGAGCAGATAAAAAGAGCGGAAGGTACCCGTCCGGCCACCCGCACAAACTGGTGAGGCGCAATGATCGGTCGCATCCCCGTCCTGGACGTCCGCCCGCTGGTCGACTGCGGCCGCCGCCCAGCCAAGGCCGCGGTCGGCGAAACCTTCCAGGTCACCGCCACGGTGTTCCGGGAGGGACATGACGCGGTGGCGGCGAACGTGGTCCTGCGCAGCCCCGCGGGGCGCTCCGGGCCACGGATCCCCATGCGCGAACTCGCCCCCGGCACCGACCGGTGGGGCGCCGAGGTGACGCCCACCGCGGAGGGCCGCTGGACGTACACGGTGGAGGCCTGGAGCGATCCGGTGGCCACCTGGCGGCACCACGCGGGCATCAAGGTCCCCGCCGGCATCGACACCGCACTGGTCCTCGCCGAGGGGGCCGAGCTGCACGAGCGCGCGGCGGCCGGAGTACCGAAGAAGGACGGCCGGGCCGTGGTGCTGGCCGCGGTCGACGCCCTGCGCGACACCTCCCGTACGGCCGCCGAGCGGCACGCCGCCGCCCTCGCACCGGACGTGGTGGCGGTGCTCGACCGGCACCCGCTGCGCGACCTGGTGAGCGCCTCCCGTCCGGCGGCCCTCCAGGTGGAGCGGCAGCGGGCGCTGTTCGGGTCCTGGTACGAGATGTTCCCCCGGTCCGAAGGCGCCGTGGTGGACCCCACGGGCCGCCGGCCACCGAGGTCCGGGACCTTCCGCACGGCGGCCGGGCGACTGCCGGCGATCGCCGCGATGGGCTTCGACGTGGTCTACCTGCCGCCCGTCCACCCGATCGGCGCAGCGTTCCGCAAGGGGCCCGACAACACGCTCGACCCCGGCCCGCACGACGTGGGCTCGCCCTGGGCGATCGGCTCCGCGGAGGGCGGCCACGACGCCGTCCACCCGGACCTCGGGACGATCGAGGACTTCGACTTCTTCGTCGAGCGGGCCCGTGAGCTGCGCCTGGAGATCGCACTGGACTTCGCGCTGCAGTGCTCGCCGGACCACCCGTGGGTCGGCAAGCACCCCGAGTGGTTCACCACCCGGGCGGACGGCTCGATCGCATACGCCGAGAACCCGCCGAAGAAGTACCAGGACATCTACCCGATCGCCTTCGACGCCGACTTGAGCGGCATCGTGCAGGAGACCGAGCGGGTGCTGCGGCACTGGATGGACCACGGGGTGCGGATCTTCCGGGTCGACAACCCGCACACCAAACCGGTGGTCTTCTGGGAGAAGGTCATCGCCGACATCAACCGCACCGACCCCGACGTCATCTTCCTGGCGGAGGCGTTCACCCGTCCGGCCATGATGCACACGCTGGCCCAGATCGGCTTCCAGCAGTCGTACACCTACTTCACCTGGCGCAACGGCAAGCAGGAATTGACGGAGTACCTGACGGAGCTGTCCGGCGAGGCCGCGGCCTACATGCGGCCCAACTTCTTCGTCAACACCCCGGACATCCTCCACGCCTACCTGCAGCGCGGCGGCCGCCCGGCGTTCGAGGCGCGTGCGGTCCTCGCCGCGACCCTTTCCCCCACATGGGGGGTGTACGCCGGATATGAGCTCTGTGAGAACGCGCCGGTGCGCGAGGGAAGCGAAGAGTACCTACACTCGGAGAAGTACGAGCTCAAGCCCCGTGACTGGGCGGCAGCCGAGGCCGAAGGCCGTTCGCTGGCTCCGCTGCTCACCACGCTGAACCGGCTGCGACGCCGCCACCCCGCGCTCCAGCAGCTGCGCGACCTGCGCTTCCACCCCGTGGACAACGACGCGGTGCTGGCGTACTCCAAGCGCTCGGGCGACGGCAGCGACGTCGTACTGGTGGTCGTCAACCTGGACCCGCACCACACCCAGGAGGCGACCGTCTCGTTGAACATGCCGGAACTCGGCCTCGCGTGGCACGAGTCCACCCCGGTGCGCGACGAGCTCACCGGCGAGACCTACCACTGGGGCAGGGACAACTATGTGCGCCTCGAGCCGGGCCGCGCGCCCGCGCACATCCTCACCCTGCGACCTACTCCATCGACAGGAGGGTCACCCACTTGATCGTCAACGAACCCGTACCTGACACGTTCGAAGACACCCCGGCCAAGGACCGGGACCCCGACTGGTTCAAGCGGGCCGTCTTCTACGAAGTGCTCGTACGGTCCTTCCAGGACAGCAACGGCGACGGCATCGGCGACCTCAAAGGGCTCACCGCCAAACTGGACTATCTGCAGTGGCTCGGGGTCGACTGCCTGTGGCTGCCGCCGTTCTTCGCCTCGCCGCTGCGCGACGGCGGCTACGACGTCTCGGACTACACGGCCGTGCTGCCGGAGTTCGGGGACCTGGCCGACTTCGTGGAGTTCGTGGACGCCGCCCACCAACGCGGTATGCGCGTGATCATCGACTTCGTCGTCAACCACACCAGCGACCAGCACGACTGGTTCCAGCAGTCCCGCACGGACCCCGACGGCCCCTACGGCGACTACTACGTCTGGGCGGACGACGACAAGCAGTACCAGGACGCCCGCATCATCTTCGTCGACACCGAGAGCTCCAACTGGACCTTCGACCCGGTACGCAAGCAGTACTACTGGCACCGCTTCTTCTCGCACCAACCAGACCTCAACTACGAGAACCCCAAGGTCCAGGAGGAGATCCTGGCCGCCCTGCGCTTCTGGCTGGACCTCGGCATCGACGGCTTCCGGCTGGACGCGGTGCCGTACCTGTACCAGGAGGAGGGCACCAACTGCGAGAACCTGCCGCGCACCCACGGCTTCCTGAAGATGGTGCGCGAGGAGATCGACGCCCACTACCCCGACACCGTCCTGCTCGCCGAGGCCAACCAGTGGCCCGAGGACGTGGTCGACTACTTCGGCGACTACGCCAAGGGCGGCGACGAGTGCCACATGGCCTTCCACTTCCCGGTCATGCCGCGCATCTTCATGGCGGTGCGCCGGGAGTCCCGCTACCCGGTCTCGGAGATCCTGGCCAAGACCCCGGCCATCCCGCACAACTGCCAGTGGGGCATCTTCCTGCGCAACCACGACGAGCTGACGCTCGAGATGGTGACGGACGAAGAGCGCGACTACATGTACGCGGAGTACGCCAAGGACCCGCGCATGCGGGCCAACATCGGCATCCGGCGCCGGCTCTCCCCGCTGCTGGACAACGACCGCAACCAGATCGAGCTCTTCACCGCCCTGCTGCTCTCCCTGCCGGGTTCGCCGATCCTCTACTACGGCGACGAGATCGGCATGGGCGACAACATCTGGCTCGGTGACCGCGACGCGGTGCGCACCCCGATGCAGTGGACCCCGGACCGCAACGCGGGCTTCTCCTCCTGCGACCCGGGCCGGCTCTACCTGCCGACCATCATGGACCCGGTCTACGGCTACCAAGTCACCAACGTCGAGGCACAGATGAGCTCCCCGAGCTCGCTGCTGCACTGGACCCGCCGGATGGTGGAGATCCGCAAGCAGAACCCGGCCTTCGGCCTCGGTTCGTACACCGAGCTGCCCTCCACCAACCCGGCCGTCCTGGCCTTCCTGCGCGAGTACAAGGACGACCTCGTCCTGTGCGTGAACAACTTCTCGCGCTTCGCCCAGCCGACCGAACTCGACCTGCGGGCCTTCACCGGCCGGCATCCCGTCGAACTGATCGGCGGGGTGCGCTTCCCGGCCATCGGCGAGTGGCCCTACCTGCTCACCCTCGCCGGTCACGGTTTCTACTGGTTCCGGCTCCGCCGCGACGTGGCGTAGGCGGACCCCGCCGGGGCAGGCTCCCCCTGCCGGATCCAGCGTCATATCGGATGCTGTACGGGCCCTTGTCCCTCGTACGCCAAGTACGCCAATTGCTCCACCGGCTCGGATGATATTCGTCCGACACGTCCCACTCGTCGGACCATCGCCGCAGCGCGCCCCTTCACTTAGGGAACCAGCAGGCCCGGCACCCGAGGAAAGGACGTCATGTCGGACACCTCGTGGCTTCGCACCTCAGCAGTCCGGTCGGGGACCACCGTGCCCCAGGCACCGGGACTGCTCTCCGCGCTCGGCCCGTTGCTGCGGGAATGGCTGCCCCGGCAGCGGTGGTTCGCCGGGAAGGGGCGGCCGATCAGCGGCTTCGGACTGGTCTCGGCCACCGAACTGCTGCCCGCCGACGGGCGGCTGGGCACCCCCGGACTGCTCCATCTGCTGCTCGACGTCCACCAGGACGTGCAGGAGCGGCTGCCGGGCAGCGGGCACGGGCAGCCGGCCGACACCTACCAGTTGCTGCTCGGCACCCGGGCGCTGCTGCCGCCCGCGCTGGCCCCGGCGCTCGTCGGGCACGCCGTCGGCGGGCCCCTGGACGGCCTCACCATCTACGAGGCGCTGCACGACCCGCGTCTGACGTCCCTGCTGCTGGAGCGGCTGCGCGCGCCCGGCCGCACCGGGCACCTGCGCTTCGGCTCCGAGCCCGCCGCGGCGATCCCGGCGGGGCTGGCGCCGCGGCTGTCCACCGCGGAGCAGTCCAACAGCTCGGTCATCTACGGCGACACGTTCATCCTCAAGCTGTTCCGGCGGGTCGCCCCGGGCCCCAACCCCGACCTGGAGCTGTCGCTCGCCCTCGCGCGGGCCGGTTCGCGGCGCGTCGCCGCGCCCGCCGCCTGGTTCGAGGCGCTGGGCCTGTACGACGAGCCCGCCACGCTCGGCGTGCTGCAGCGTTTCCTGCCCGGTTCCGCCGGAGCCTGGGAACTCGCCCTGCAGGCGGTGGAGGACGGCACGGACTTCTCCGGCGAGGCGCACGCGCTGGGGCGCGCGACCGCGGAGGTCCACCTGGCGCTGGCGCGCGCCCTGCCGACGAGCACCCTGCGCCGTCCGCAGATCGAACTGCTCGCCGCCGCGATGGCCGGACGGCTGGACGCCGCCGCCGCGGCGGTGCCCGCCCTGCGGCCGTACCGCGCGGCACTGCGGGCCGCCTTCGACGACCTCGCCGCACTCGGGACGCTCGGCACGACGCTGGCCGCCCAGCGCATCCACGGCGACCTCCACCTCGGCCAGGCCCTGCGGACCGGGCCCGGGGGGTGGGTGCTGATCGACTTCGAGGGCGAGCCGGCGCGGCCGCTGCCCGAACGCCGCCGTCCCGCGTCCACGGTGCAGGACGTCGCCGGGATGCTGCGCTCCTTCGACTACGCCGCCCGGCACCACGACCCGTCCGCCTCCGGGGCGCCCGAATGGGCCACGACGCAGCGCGCCGCCTTCTGCGCGGGCTACGCGGAGGCCACCGGGACCGATCCGAGGGACGAGCCCGTCGTCATACGCGCCTACGAGACCGACAAGGCCGTCTACGAAGTGCTCTACGAGGCCAGGCACCGGCCCGCCTGGCTCCCCATCCCCATGGCCGCGGTGCGCCGCCTCGCGCAGCCGCCGTACGGCCGCACCCCCTGACCGGGCGCCCCCACGCCCATCCGAGGAGGACCTGACCGTGACCGATCGCCAGCCGTTCCCCGACTCCACCCCCGGCACCCCCGGCCCGGGCGGGAACGGGAGGGCCCGCGCCGCACGTCCCGCACGCGGCACCGGGTCCGAGGGCTCGGCTCCCCCGCCGCCCCCCGCCGCCCCGCCGACCCCGCCGGCCTCGGCCACCCGGCCGCAGAAGGCCGCCGGCGCGAAGCCCGCACGCGGGGGTAAGGCCGCCGGCGCGGAACCCGCGGCCGAGGCCGCCCGCCCGGCCGCCGCGGACCGCC
This sequence comes from Streptomyces sp. NPDC059718, assembly GCF_042733315.1. Lineage (NCBI taxonomy): Bacteria > Bacillati > Actinomycetota > Actinomycetes > Kitasatosporales > Streptomycetaceae > Streptomyces > Streptomyces sp. NPDC059718. The sequence continues at coordinate 37,330 of NZ_JBHWGA010000054.1, read as the reverse complement.
CGCGAGCGGACCCGTCCGGCTCCTCCGAGGCCGTCGCGCGGGGCTACGACCCCGCCGGGTCCGGGCGGCCGGCCGCCTCGGGCACCGCGCCGCGCACCGCGCCCGCCGCGGGGGTCGGCCACCAGGCGCCGCCGCCCGCACCCGAGGTCACCCCGGCCGCCGGCCCTGTGACCGGCGATGTGCCCCCGGCCCCGGAGCTCGACCCCGGCGAGCGGCGCCGGCTGCTGGACGGCGCCCACCACGACCCGCACGGGCTGCTCGGCGTCCACCGCGTGGCGGACGGCCTGGCCTTCCGGGCGCTGCGGCCGTACGCGCGCAGCGTGGCCGTCGTCACCGGCGACGGAGCGCGGACGGTGCTGCACCACGAGGGCGACGGGCTGTTCAGCGGTGTGCTGCCGCTGACCGAGGTCCCCGCGTACCGGCTGGCCGTCACCTACGACGGCGACGAGCGCGAGGTGCACGACCCGTACCGCTTCCTGCCGGCGCTCGGCGAGTTCGACCTGCACCTGATCAACGAGGGGCGGCACGAGCAGCTGTGGAAGGCGCTCGGCGCCGAGCCGATGACCCATGAGGGCGTCACCGGCACCCGGTTCACCGTGTGGGCGCCCAACGCGCGCGGGGTGCGGGTGGTCGGCGACTTCACCTGCTGGGACGGCACCGCCTTCCCGATGCGCTCACTGGGCTCGTCCGGCGTGTGGGAGCTGTTCCTGCCCGAGGTCGGCGAGGGGCAGCGCTACAAGTTCGAGGTCTGCGGGCCGGACGGCGGGCGGCGGCTCAAGGCCGATCCGATGGCCCGCCGCACCGAGGCACCGCCCGCCACCGCCTCCGTCGTCACCGCGTCCCGGTACGAGTGGCAGGACGCCGACTGGATGGGCTCGCGCGGCCGCGTGCCGGTGCACGAGGCGCCCTTGTCGGTGTACGAGGTGCACCTCGCCTCGTGGCGGCCGGGGCTGTCGTACCGCGAACTGGCCGAGCAGCTCCCGGCGTACGTGCGCGACCTGGGCTTCACGCACGTGGAGCTGATGCCGGTCGCCGAACACCCCTTCGGCGGATCGTGGGGCTACCAGGTCACCTCGTACTACGCCCCCACCGCCCGGATGGGCACCCCGGACGACTTCCGGTACCTGGTCGACGCGCTGCACCGGGCGGGCATCGGCGTCATCATGGACTGGGTGCCGGCCCACTTCCCCAAGGACGACTGGGCGCTGGCGGACTTCGACGGCACCAACCTCTACGAGCACCCCTGGCGCGGGGACCATCCCGACTGGGGGACGCTGGAGTTCGACTTCGGCCGCACCGAGGTCCGCAACTTCCTGGTGGCCAACGCGGTCTACTGGTGCGAGGAGTTCCACATCGACGGGCTGCGGGTGGACGCCGTCGCCTCCATGCTCTACCTGGACTACTCGCGCGAGGACGGCCAGTGGGCGCCGAACGCGTACGGCGGGCGCGAGGACCTGGACGCCGTCGCCTTCCTGCAGGAGATGAACGCGACCGTCTACCGGCGCTGCCCCGGTGTCGTCACCATCGCCGAGGAGTCCACCGCCTGGGACGGCGTCACCCGGCCCACCCACCACGTCGGCCCGGCCGGCTTCGGCGGGCTCGGCTTCGGTCTGAAGTGGAACATGGGGTGGATGCACGACTCGCTGGAGTACATCAAGCACGAGCCGGTGCACCGTAAGTACCACCACAACGAGATGACCTTCTCGATGGTGTACGCCTACAGCGAGAACTACGTCCTGCCGATCTCGCACGACGAGGTCGTCCACGGCAAGGGCGCGCTGGTGGCCAAGATGCCCGGCGACTGGTGGCAGCAGCGCGCCGACCACCGCGCCTACCTCGGCTTCATGTGGGCCCACCCGGGCAAGCAACTGCTCTTCATGGGGCAGGAGTTCGCCCAGGGCGCCGAGTGGTCCCACGACCACGGGCCGGACTGGTGGCTGCTCGACGAGACCTACTCCGCGGCGGGCGACCACCGCGGCGTGCGGGACCTCGTCCGGGACCTCAACACCTGCTACCGGGCCACACCGGCGCTGTGGCAGCTCGACACCACCCCGGACGGCTTCGCCTGGCTCGACGGCGGCGCCGCCGAGGACAACGTCTTCTCCTTCGTGCGACTCGACGCCGGGGGGAACCCGCTGGTCGCCGTCAGCAACTTCTCGCCGGTCGTCCGCCACGCCTACCGGATCGGCGTGCCGGACGGGGTGGAGGCGCTGCGGGAGGTGCTCAACACCGACGCCGCCGCGTACGGCGGGAGCGACGTCACCAACCCCGAACCGCTGAAGTCCGAGCCGGTCGCCTGGAACGGCCGGCGCGAGAGCGTGCAGCTCACCCTGCCGCCGCTGGCCACGGTCTGGCTCCGGCCGGCCTGACCGTACGTCACGGGATGCCGAGTGCGGCCCGCCTGCGCCACGCCAGGTGCAGGCAGGCCCGCCCCGCGGAGTGGGTGCGGGGGTGCCGGGCGTAGCCGAGGACGTTCTCCTCGGTGAAGGGCAGCCCCCGGTGGCCGTGGCCGACCACGATCACGCCCTCCTCGTTGCGCTCGGTCATGCCGCCGAAGACGGTGTCGAAGGTCGCGGCCTCCCACACGCAGACGGTGAGCAGCTCCGGCTTCCAGTTCAGCGGATCCAGCCCGAGCCCCAGGAAGCTGAAGCGGGCCCGGCCCTCGCGGGCGGCGCGGTTCATGCTCGCGTACGGCTCGTCGGTGTCGTAGTCGAGGGTCGCCCCGCCGACGCCCCCGGCGTCCGGCGCGCCGAGGAACTCCTCCGCGTACTCGCGCATCGTGTTGTGCCACAGGTCCAGGTCGGAGTGCCAGACCGGCAGCACGTCGGCGTGCGGCTGGAACTCCCCGGCGGGGACGACGTGGGTGGTGTTCATGGCGGTGGCCACGCCCTGGGCGTCGCGCCGGTGGAGGAAGAAGTACGCCCGGTCGCCGTCGACCCTGACGGTGAGGGTGCTGACGCCGGACTGGGCGCAGCGGCGGCCCAGGTCGAAGGGGTCCCCCAGCCAGCGGCGGTAGCGGCCGGCCATCGGGGCGTCGCCGTCACGGTGGCGCAGGGCGGCCTCGTAGGCGAGCGGCTCGGCGGTGTCGTACGAATCGAAGTAGCCGGCCAGTGCGAACTCCAGGGCCGGTGCCCCCTCCCCGGGCGTCACCCCGGTCAGCCGGTAGCCGGGCCCGTTGAACCACATCGCGGGCCGGTCGTACTCCCCCACGGCCGAGGCGAAGCCGTCCCGGCGCGGTCAGTAGCCGCGCAGCCTGCGCTTCGCGGCGTCGAACTCCCCGCTGCCCGGTTCCGGTTCGGGCCGCAGGCTCAGCCGCACCCGCGCGGCCGGCAGCGGCTCCTCGGGGATCCACCCCGGCGCCGTGAGCAGCGCCAGCTCCCCGTCCCGCGCGGGATGCGCGGCCAGTCCCGCCTCCGCCAGCTCCGCGCGGTGCTCCTTGAGGTGCCGGCGCACCTCGATGAAGCGGTCGACCGCCCGCTGCCGGCGCACGGTGCGCTGCGGCTCCCACGCCAGATACGCAGCCACGGCCGCCAGCGGCAGGCCGGCCACCGCGGTGAGCGTCCCCACATCCATGCGGCGTTCCTACCAGCGGCGCCGGAGCCGGACAACACCGTTCCCGTGGCGGTGACACAGCAACTCGCACGGGTGACGGAGGAGTTCCCGGCCCGATGCCGTACGGCGGCCCGGGAGAGCCGGGCGGCGACCCGGGATGGGACCCGCCGCGCGAGGATGTGCTCGACCTCGGCCGGGACGCGGTGAGGGCGCACGGGGCGGACCACGGGGAAGCCTCGCGGCGGGGGCTGTACGTCGTCGTGCGGTGGGACCGAGCGGTCCTCACCGCGGGTCGCGTGAGCCGTGGCGTCAGCCGCCGTCGCCCGGGCGCTCCGGCGCGGGCCGCCCGTCGCGCGGGCCCCACGCATCGATCACGGCCTCGGCCGGATGGCAGCCGAGGACGTACTCGCGCACCCACCGCGCCGCGCCGTCGAAGCCGGACTCCGCGACGATCCGCGCGGCCGCCGCCTCGCGGTCGTAGAGGGTGCGACGCAACTGGACGCCGCCCGCGCCCAGGAGCGCCCAGTGGGCGCCGCCGCGGCCGTACGGCATGCCGACGCTCCCGGGGTTGACGATCAGCCGGCCGTGGACGACCCGGGCGTACGGCATGTGCGTGTGCCCGCAGACGACGGTCTCCACCTCGGGGGCGACGCCGGACATCACCTCGGCCCAGCGCTCGGCGCGGGAGTCGACGAGCACGATCTCCTCGTCGTCGCGCGGGGTGGCGTGGCAGAACAGCGTCCGGCCCGGGCCGTCGACCTCCAGCTCCATGGTGTCCGGGAGGCCGGCCAGCAGGGTCACCTGGTCCGCGCGGAGCCGTCGCGCGGCCCAGTCCGACTCCGGGTACCCGGTGGTCCCGCCGGTACGGCGGTGCTCGACCAGCTCGCGGTCCGCGTTGCCGCGGATCCACAGGGCGCGCCCGCCGAGGTCGCGCAGCGCGTCGAGGGTGGGCACCGGCATCGGGCCCGCCGCGTGGTCGCCGGTGAGGACCACCCGCTCGGCGGCGCGGACGTCGGGCTCGGCCAGTACGGCCTGCAGGGCCGGCAGGTTGCCGTGGACGTCGGACAGGACCGCGACTCGTCTCAGCACACCCGTCAGCCTGCCCGCCGCTCCGGCCCGTGCGGCGCGCGTTCGCCGAGGGCGTGACGGACGTGCCGCGCGCGGCGCCGCCCGCGCGGGCGCCGCCCGCGCGGGCGCAGCGCGTGCGGGCGCAGCGCGTGCGGGGAGCGGGAGTTCGGCCGGACGCCTACTGGGCTTGCCGCCCCCGGCACGCCCATACTGGGATGACTGCGGGATTCAGCGAGTGCGGGGGGCCGCTGCCGATGGTGAGCGAACGCGAGTTGCTCCCGGACCTCTTCCGGTCCGCCGACCGGGCGTCACTGCGGGGCCAGTGGCAGACCGTACGGCTGTCGCGCCAGCAGCTCGGCCTGCTCACGGTGGCCTCCGTCTTCAGCTCGTTCGACGTCACCGCGGGCCGCCTGCACTGGGCCTCGTGGCTGGCGGCCGTCCTGTTCGCGTACGCGGCGTGGACCACCTGGGTGATCCACCGCCAGAACCCGCAGGCGCTGTGGTACGAGGGCCGGGCCCTGGCCGAGTCCATGAAGACGCTCGCCTGGAAGTACTCGGTGCGGGCCGACCCCTTCACGCCGCCCGGCGACGAACGCGACCCGGACGCCCTGTACCGGCTGCAGCTCGGTGACGTCCTGCACACCTTCCGGCGCAGCAGGGCCCTGCCCTCCCACGTCGACTCGGGCATCACCCCGGCGATGCGGCGGCTGCGGGACGCGCCGCTGCGCGTGCGGCACGACGTGTACCTGCGGGAGCGCATCCGGGTGCAGCACGAGTGGTACACGATGAAGGCGGTCCGCTGCGAGGTGAACGGGCGCCGGGCGGGACGGCTGGCGATGGCCTTCCCGCTGCTCGGCGTCCTCTTCCTGGTGCTGCGGGCGGGCGGCTGGTCCCCCTTCGACACCCTGGGCTTCGTGTCGGCCATCACGGCCTCGGTCGCGGCCTGGGCGCAGCTGCGCCAGTACAGCCCGCTGGCCGCGGCGTACCGGGTGGCGGCCGACGAACTGGAGCTGATCCGGGTGCAGCTGGCGTCCTTGGACCTGGACGACCCGCATGCCGAGCACCTGTGGTCGCAGCTGACCCGGGACGCCGAGGACGCGGTGTCCCGGGAGCACACCACCTGGCAGGCGAGGCGCGAGATGCGCGTGTGAGGGACGGGCCGCAGGACACGAGAGGGGGCCGCTCGGAGTGCGTGTCGTACGGGCGAGGGACGGGCGGGAACTGGCGGTGGAGACCCGGGGCGATCCGCGGGGCAGGCCCGTGTTCCTGCTGCACGGCACACCCGGCAGCCGGCTCGGCCCGGTGCCGCGCAGCGCCGTGCTGTACCGGCTGGGGGTGCGGCTGATCTCCTTCGACCGGCCCGGGTACGGCGGCTCCGAGCGGCTGCCCGGCCGGCGGGTGGCGGACGTCGCCGCCGATGTCGCGGCGATCGCCGACGCCATGGGCCTGGACACGTTCGCGGTGGTCGGCCGTTCGGGCGGCGGGCCGCACTCGCTCGCGTGCGCCGCGCTGCTGCCCGACCGTGTGACGCGGGTGGCGGTGCTGGTGGGGCTCGCGCCGCGGGACGCGCAGGGGCTCGCCTGGTACGCGGGGATGACCCGGTCCAACGTCCGCGACCACACCACCGCCGACGCGGCGCAACGGCGGCTGGCCGCCCGGCTGGAACTGCGCTCCCGCACCATCCGCGACGACCCGGCCAGCCTGCTCGCCGTGCTCCGGGAGGAGATGCCGGAGCCGGACCAGCGGGTGATCGCGGACGCGGGCCTGCGCACGATGCTGCTGCGCACCTACGCGGAGGCGCTGCGCACCTCGGCCGACGGCTGGATCGACGACACGCTGGCGTTCAACCGGAGCTGGGGGTTCGGCCTGGACCGCATCGCGGCGCCGGTGCTGCTGTGGCACGGCGAGGACGACGTGTTCTCGCCGGTGGCGCACTCCCGCTGGCTGGCCGAGCACATCCCCGGTGCGAGCATGGTGGTGCAGCCGGGGGCCGCGCACTTCGCGGCCCTGTCGGTGCTGCCCAAGGTGCTCGCCTGGGCGGCCGCCGGGGGCGGTCGGGCACGGTCGATGCCCGCCTGACCGCCGCTCACACCGGCTGCGGCTCCAGGTCCCGGTTGACCCGGTACCACTCGCGGGCGGCCCGGCTGAGGGGGTGCTCCTCGCCGAGCAGCCGTACGCACTCCGGGAGCACCTTGCTGCGGATCGCCTGCGCCCGTGCGTGCCGGCCGGACTGCCGCAGGGCGTAGGCCAGGTTGATCTCGCAGGCCAGGGCGTCCGGGTGCTCGGGACCGTAGCGCTCGGTGAGGCCGCGCAGCGCGGTCTCCAGGAGGGTCACGGCACGGTCGGTGTCCCCCTGTTCGCCGGTGGCGTTGCCCAGGTTGATCGTGCAGTTGAGGGTGTACGGGTGCCGGGGGCCGACCGCGCGTTCCAGCCCGGCCAGGGTGTCGGTGCCGACCGCCACGGCCTCCTCGGCGTTGCCGCTGCCCCGCAGGTAGATGGCGAGGTTGTTGCGGCAGGCCAGGGTGAACGGGTGGTCGTCGCCGAGCAGCCGGCGGTAGGCGGCGAGGGCGTCGGTCGCCAGGTCGCGGGCCTTCGCCTTGTCGCCGGCCGCCGAGTAGTCGGCGGCGAGGTTGAGCGCGCAGGCGAGCGTGTCGGGCACGTCGGGCCCGTACCGCTCCAGGTAGCGGTCGTACGTCACCTGGGTGAGCCGCATCGCCTCCGCGGCGCGGCCCGCCTTGCGCAGCGAGACGGCGAGGCTCTTGGCGTTGCGGAGGGTCTCGGGAACGTCGGGGTTGAGGACGTCCTGGAAGACGTCCATCACCTCTTCGAGCATCGCGACGGAACCGGTGTAGTCGCCGATCTCCCGCAGGTCGCGGGCGAGGTTGGCCTTGGTGGACAGGGTGTACGGGTGGCGGTCGCCGAGCATCGGGGTGCGCCGGTCCACGGTCTCCTGGTCCAGCCGGCGGGCGAGTTCGGAGTCCCCGGTGAGCCGGTAGTCGATGGCGAGGTTGTTGGCCGCGACGAGCGAGCGCGGGTGCTGCTCGCCGAAGATGTCCTTGAAGCCGGCGTAGATCTGCTCGTCGCGTTCCCTGGCCTCCTGGAACAGGCCCAGCGCCCGCAGGTCCGCGGCGAGGCTGCCGCCGGTGATCAGGGTGTGCGGGTGGCCGGGGGCCAGCAGGGCGGTCTGCCGGGCCAGGGTGTCCTCGTCGTACTGCCGGGCCTCCTGGTACTTGCCCTGCGAGCGGAGCACGTTGGCGAGCTCGAACTGCAGGTTGAGGGTCTGCAGGTCGTCCTCGCCGAGGGACTGCTGCCACACGCCGAGCAGTTGCTCGGCCAGTTGCCTGGCCTGCTCCAGTTCGCCGCTCTTCCACAGGTAGCGGACACGGTTGACCAGCAGCTGGCGCGGTTTCTCCTCGCGGCAGTCCTCGGCCTGCGACGGCGCGAGGTGCGGCCAGATCAGCTCGAACCCGGGCCAGTTCGCCGGGTCGTTGATGGCGTCCTCCGGCGGCCGGGCCTCGGCGAGGATGCGGTGCACCTCGTGCATCGTGTCCTGTTGGTCGTCCTCCGACATCTCCGAGCGCACGGCGGCCTGCACCAGCCGGTGCACCTGGATGCTGCTGTCGGCCGGGTCGACCTTGGCCAGGGCGAAGCGGTTGAGCGCCTGGATGACCTTGCCGAGCATGTAGCGGTCGCGCAGCTGGGGGTCGTGCGGCAGCAGCGCCTGGATCATGGAGTCGCTCTCGATGAGGGTCATCGAGATCGGCTCGGCCGCGAAGAACGCGCACAGCTCCAGCAGCCGGACGGCGGCCTTGGACTGGTTGCGCAGCCGGCTGATGGAGATGCTCCAGGTCGCCCCGACCTCCCGCGGGTAGCCGGCGGCGGTGGTGACCGACAGCGCCTTGGTCGTCTGCTCCTTGAGCTGGTGCACGTAGACGTCGACGGGGGTGGCGGTCTCGGCGAGCCACGCGGCGGCCACCTCGACCGCCAGCGGCAGGTCACCGACCGCCTCGGCCACCTGCCCGGCGTCCTCCCGGCTCATCCCGCCGACCCGGCGGCGCAGGTGCTCCACGCTCTCCGAACGGTTGAAGACCTCGATCTCCAGGGGCTCGGTCGGTCCCGTCGGCGGCTTGTTCCGGGCGGTGACCACGATGTGGCCGCGTCCCCCGGGGAAGAAGCGGCGCACCCGCTCGGGGTCCTCGACGTTGTCGAACACCAGCAGCCAGCGCGGGAAGCGGGTTCCGGTGGCCAGTTCCTCGCGGGCCGCCTCGGCGGCCTCGGACACGCTGTCGCCGACCCTCAGCTCCAGGCGGCGGGCGAGTTCGGCGAGGGAGGGCGCGATCCGGTCCTCCTGCTCCGCCTCGATCCACCACACGAGGTCGTAGTCGGCCTTGAAGCGGTGCGCGTACTCCAGCGCCACCTGCGTCTTGCCGACGCCGCCGAGGCCGTGGAGGGTCTGCGGGAAGGGCTGGACGGAGGGGTTGCCGCCGCCCAGGCGGTCGCGCAGCCGGTCCAGGACGGTGGAGCGGCCGGTGAAGAAGGTGTTGCGGGGCCGCAGGTTGGACACCTTGGGGTCGCCGACGGGGTAGCGCGGGCCGTTGGTCATGGCGGTCGGGTTGAGGTCCGTGTCGTCACGGCCGAGGGCGCGCAGCAGCGTGGTGGCGGCCGCGGCGTGGTCGAGCCGCACCAGGCTGACCGGGCTGCGCTGGGCCAGCGGCGGGCCGGGGCGGACGTCGCCGACCCGGATCGGCAGCAGCTGGTGCTGCGGGCCCGAGGGGTCGGTGCCCGAGCTCGACTCCCACACCCGCATGGCCCGCCGGGACCGCAGGTAGGCGGCGGAGAGCACGACGAGGGTGCGGGCGGAGGCCCCGGCCACGGCGGGCTGTTCCGCGGGGGCGGTGTGGGTCTCCACGTCCCAGGGGACGACCCGGAAACCGGCCCGGGTCAGGATCCACTCGATCCAGTCCGCCCACATGCGGTCCTCGGGCACGTACGCCAGCACCAGGCCGGACGGAGGTACGGGCCTGCGCCGGGTGAACTCCGCCGCCCACCGCAGCCGTTCGGACTCCGCGATCGGGGGCAGTGAGTTCACGGCGCCGCCGGAGACCACGGAGGTCAGGCGTTCGCAGGCCGACAGCATCGAACTGGACAGGCCCGGGGCGTCCCCGAAGGTCGCCAGGATCTCCTCGTAGGCGTAGAAGGGACGGTACGGGATCTCCACCGACCCCCAGTAGGAGACGAGTTCGTCGTCGTCCATCCCGGCCGGGAGACCGTCGAACTGGGCGCGGGCCAGGGCCCGTCCGGCGTCCGCCTTCTCCTTCTCGCCGTCGTCGATGCGCATCGGCACGGGGAAGATGCGGATGCCCCGGCCGTTGTAGCGCTCCTCGATGTCGCGGGCGACGGCGGCGGCGCCGAAGATGCTCTGGTCGCTGAGGGTGAAGCAGACCACCAGCTCGTCGGGCATGTGGACGGTGCAGATGTCGGCGATGTCGCTGAGGCCCGTGCGGCTGTCGATGAGGACGTAGTCGTAGTGGCGGCGCATGTCCGCGCGCATGGCGTCCAGGAACTGGCCGCCGCCGAAGCGGTCGTAGAAGACGTCCCAGTCGATGCCGGTGAGCGCGGTCGAGTAGTTGCGGTCCTGCCGGCCCGCGGACAGGTAGTCCAGGCTGCCGCCGCCGGGGAAGGCCCAGTTGAGGGATATGGCGTGCGGGCGGACCCGGGCGAACTGGCGGTGCCAGTCGGGCGGCCGCGGCACGTCGCGCAGCGCCTCCTCCCGGTACTCGGTGATCAGGTCGATCATGCCGGTGGTGGCCGCGAGCGCGGAGGGGTCCAGGAAGGGGTGGAAGAAGCGGAAGAGGCCCGGGGCCTCCAGGTCCCAGTCCACCGTCAGCACCCGGTGGCCGTTGGCGGCGAGGATCCAGGCGGTGTTCGCCAGGGCCATGGTCCGTCCGGTGCCGCCCTTGTACGAGTAGAACGTGATCACACGTCCGTTACGGCTCTCGGTCATCCTGGCCCTCCGGTTTGTCGGGTTCCGTGGTGCCGCGGTCGTCGTGCAGGCCGTACGGGGAGGAGCGTTCGGGTCCGTACGCCCCTGGGGACGGTCCCCGGAGCCTGGGGCGCGAACTGTGCAGGCCCTGGGGCGGGAAGGCCGGGGCGTGGGCGGCGTAGTGCTTGGCGGCGCGTCCCACGGCCCGGGGCACGTCGTCGCTGAACGCCTCCAGGCTCGGGATGTTGTTGCGGACGAAGCGCCCGCCCGGGCCGTCCGCGCGGCAGGGGTCGAGGGCGTCGTCGGCGAGGCGGCGCAGGGTCTCCTCATGGCCGTTCGACTCCGGGTCGGCGCGGTTCCACGGCACCAGGACGCTGACCCAGGGCCGGTGCTCGCTGCCGAAGCGGCTCAGCATCTCCCGCCGGTCGGGCGAGTCCAGGGCCCAGCGGTCGAGCAGCAGCAGCCCGGGGGCGGTGGGCGTGGGGTCCAGCAGGCGGTCCAGTTCCTCCTCGAACACCCCCACGCTGACCCGGTAGTCGAGGTTGCGCGCCAGGTCGGCCGCGTGGTCGGCGAGCGGCCGGCTGCTCTGCGGGCGGTAGGGGTTCCAGTCGCGCGGCGAGGGCCCGTAGCAGGTGGAGCTGCGGCCCGCGGGCAGTTCCTCGGCGTCGCAGCAGGCGAGCACCGTCACGCGCAGCGGCCGGCTGGCGCCCGGGGGGCCGAAGGCGCTGGGGACGTGGTGGTAGTCGAGGTGGCGCCCTTTGGCGATCTTGGTGTCCTCGACCACCTGCACGATGCGCTGCGCGAGGCGGTAGACGGCCCGCTCGTACTCGTGCTTGAGGTAGCTGAGCTTGATCAGCCCGTAGAAGCCCTCGGCGGCGTAGTCCTCGCCGAAGTCCGCGTGGTTGAACTGCAGTCCCTCGGCCGGGCCCGGCATGTCGTTCGTGGCGACCGGCACCCACAGCGCGGGCACGATGCCGGATATCGGGCGGTCGTGCAGGGACCGGTGGTGGACGGCGCGCTGCGAGAAGGCGAACCACTCCTTGCCGCACTGCTGGCTGCGGAAGTAGCGGGGCGAATAGAGCGGGACGAAGACCTGGCAGTGCGCCAGCGCCTCGGCGAGCGATTCCGGCCAGCCCTCGCCGACGTTCATCCCCCGGTCCATGAAGCCCGCCTTGACCCCGGCGGGCAGCGTCGTCATCTGCAGGATGTGCGCGCACAGGTCGTTGTAGAGCTTGGCGACCCACAGGTCGGGGTCGGGATCAGAGGGATCGTTCCTGGGGGTGTGCGCGTAGCTGAGGAAGAAATAGGGCTTGTCCGAGGCGTCTCCCTGCCCCACGGGTAATGCCATGCGCCATCTCCCCCGCCCGCCTGCACGACCCCACTCCGCCCCTCGTGAGGGAACCTCAGTGTAGGAACCGTCTATTCTCCGGCGGAATAGCGCATGACCATCATTTTTGCCCGGATTACGTCAACGGCCGTTGCTCACCAGCCACTTGGCGATGACGTCCACGGCGTCGGCGATCGGCACCAGATGGCAGGGCGCGTCGCCGAGGGGACCGTCCAGCACCGCGCACTCGCGCGCCACCACCGGGACCAGCCGCGGGAAGTGGCGGTCGTCGATGTCGGGCGCCTGGAAGTGCACCCACTCCTTGCCGCCGTCCGCCGTGCGCACCAGGGCCTGGTACGGGCGGTCCGGCGGCGGGACCGCCCGGTAGTCGGCGAGGTGGTAGGCGGTGCAGACCCACAGGTCCACACCGATCAGCAGGGCACGGGCCCGCAGGTCGTACAGCCGGGCGGTGGGCGAGTCCTCGCCCAGGTGGCTCTCCAGCTCGTGGCCCTCGGTGACGAAGCGCGCGGCCGGGCCGAAGGCGGTGAAGGAGGTGTGCGGGTGCGCGCTGCGCAGCGCGCCCGGGATCAGCCGGACCTCCTCGGCGAGCCGTCCCACGCTGGGCGAGACGGGGGTGGTCAGCGGGTCGAAGGCGGGCATCGCGTCGCGGTAGGCGGCCAGTTCCGCCTCGCTCATGCCCTCCGTGCGCTGCCGGTCCAGCCGGGAGGTGACGGAGTTCTCCGGGGTCGCCGCGTACGCGACCAGGGTGCCGTGCTCGCCCAGCGCCGCCCGCAGCGCCTCGACCACGGTGCGTCCGCCGCCCTCGACCGGGCCGACCGCCTTCAGCGAGCCCTGGACGAGCAGCACGTCCCCCGCCTCGACGCCCAGCGCGCGCAGATCACGGGTCAGGCTTTCCAGAGTGTGCACCTCAGACCCCGTTCAGTTCGGAGAGCCAGGGGGCGACGGTGCCGGCCATCCCGTCCGCGAAGCGCTTGCCGAGCGGGGTCAGCGATCCGCTGCCGGCCAGCCGGTCGACCGCCTCCGCGGTCTCGCGGGTCCAGCGGGCGAAGGGCGCGGCCGCCTCCGGGACGCCCCGGCGGGCCAGCGCGCGCCAGTACTCGGCGACGGCGACGTGCGCGTACGTCCCCTGCAGCAGCCCCTCCAGCGGGCGCGGGTCGGGGCGCCACGGGGCGTGGAAGAGGCGGGTGTCCTCGGGGTCGTACAGGTCCATCAGGTCCAGTACGGCACCGAGCTTCACGTGCTGGAACTCGTGGGCGACCAGCAGGGCCAGCGTGTCCGGGGCGGCGGGCCGCGCGATGCCGACCGCGCCGAACGCCTGCCGGGCGGCCCCGCTGACGTCGCTGCCGTCGCCCGGCGGGACCAGCGGGGTGACGGTGCCGAGCCCGGCGGCCAGTCCCGGCACGTAGCGGGGCAGCTCACGGCCGAGGAAGTCCCAGGCGGCGACCAGGTCCTCGTGCCAGGCCTTGACCTCGGCCTCGTCCTGCCGGGGCACCAGGGGCCACTGGTGGGCGTCGCGGTAGGGGTCGGTGTCCTCCAGCGCGACGCTCCAGCCGGCCGGGCCGACCCGCCGTACGGGGTGCCACCGGGCGTCCCCGGGGTCGTGCACGTCGATCCGCACGGTGCCACCCGCGGCGCTCACCGAGAAACCGTCGGCGGTCGCGGTGACGTCGGCGTCCTCGCCGTCGGGGGCGCCGACCAGGACGCGGCCGAGCCCCGGCAGCCGGACCGCGCCGTCGCGGACGGGCACCCGCACGCTCGCCCCGTAGCGGCCCGCGGCCCGCACCACGGCGGCGGCGGCGAACTCGGCGAGCCCCGCCACGTCCGCCCCGCCGTCGCCGCCCGTCTCCAGGCAGTGCCGGGCCCACGGCCGGACGTAGGGATGCGCGAGCACCTCGTCCAGGGCCTCCGGAGCGGCCTCGTCGACCTCGGCGAGCACCCGCCAGACCGCGGCGGTCCTGCCGTCCCGGGGAGCGCGCTCCCAGACGGCGGTGAGCAGCCCGCGGGTGATCTCCAGTTGCTCGGCGGCGAGCGCGGCGACCGTCGCCGCGTCGCCGTAGCCGGCGGCCAGCTGGTCGATCTGGTCCTCGGTCAGCGAGGACTGGGGCTGCCGCCCCGACGCGGTGCTCACCGGATTCTCCCGTTCCGTCTCCTCGGCGTCACGGATGCCGAGGATCAACTCCATCAGGTCACCGCAGTACGCGGACGGATTCTCGAATCCGGTCCCGGTGCGGTAGCGGTGCGCGTACAGTCCCCCGCCGCAGACGTCGACGACCGGGCACCGGCGGCACTCGTCGCACAGCCCCTCCTTGCCCTGCTGCCGGGCCGCGATGCCGGGGTGGGCGGCGACCTCGTCCAGGGAGTGGGCGAACACGTCCATCCCGGTGGCCGGGGCGCCGTCGTAGGCGGTCTTGAGCGAGTCGGCCTGCTCGAAGGTCCCGTCGGTCTCGATGACGACCAGGTCGACCGGGTCGGTGCCGATCGACTCGACGAGGCTGCTCCCGCCGCGCAGCATCCGGCGCACGGAGTCGAAGACCCGCACGGGCACCGGGCGCCCCTCGGCCGCCCAGCGGCGGTGGACGGTCAGCAGCCACTGCGCGTAGGGCGCCCGGGCGCCGCCGGGGCGCGCGGGCGGGGCGTCGTGGGTGGCGTGGGGCAGCAGGAAGTCGATGCGCGGCGGTTCGAGCGCCATCAGGGCCTCGTACACCGCCAGCGGGTCGTTCTCCACGTCGATGGTGCAGAGCAGACCGCCGTACAGATGGCGGTAGCGCGGCTCGCGGAGCAGCCCCAGCGACGCCACGACCCGGTCGTAGCTGCCACGCCCGTCGGCGAACCGCCGGTGGCGGTCGTTCTCGGCCCGGCCGCCGTCCAGGGAGACGCCGACCGAGATGCCGAACTCGTCGAAGACGTCGCAGAACCGCTCGTCCAGGAGGACGGCGTTGGTCTGGATGCCGAGCTCCAGGGCGCACACGCCGTCGAGCGCCCGGCGCAGCGCCTCGGCCGCCCGCCGGATGCGGGCCGGACCTGCCAGCAGGGGTTCTCCCCCGTGGAACACCACCTGGACGGCCGCGAGACGGTGCGCCGCGGCATGCTCGGCGATCCGTGCGGCCACCCGTTCGAACACCTCGTCGGGGGTGGCCCGGACACGCGTCTTCCAGCTGGTGTCGGCGTGCTCGTAGACGTAGCAGTGATCGCACGCCAAATCGCACCGGCTGTGCAGTTTCAGCACGAATTGTGACAGCGCTCTGGCCGGTGCTGATGTCTCCATGACTGCGGCCCGGACCCCCGAGTCGGTCGGGCCTACTTGCTGCTGAACGACTGGAAGGCCGCGACCGGGACGTTCCCGGCGGAGGCGGCGGCGGGCATCACGCGGTCCAGGGCCGGGGAGGCCACGGAGCTGCCGCGGGAGGCCAGCTCCGCCAGCGGGATCCTCCGCCGCGTCTGCGAGCGCCGGGTCGGAGCGTCGTGGCCGGCGTTCACGGTGGGGGTGGCAGTCATAGCGGGGTCCTTGTTCGGTAAGGTGCGTTGGCGCGCACACCATTTGTCCGGAATTGAGTAGAATCATCTCACTACATCCCAGACCTTGAAAGGCGACGCAGCACTCCTAACGAGCGAGCCGTCCGCAAGTGTGCGGTTTACGCCAAATGCAGCAGACGGCGGACACACGCACTCCCCGCCCCCCAACGCCGGGCCGTGTGATTATCTCCCTTACGGGGAACGGGAATTGGCCATATCCACGAACCGAGACGAACTTTCTGAAGCGGTTCGTGCGCCGCTCCCCACACATCCCCTCGTCAAGCCTCCCGGCGCATCGCGCCGCATGCCGGGCGCCCCGCGCATGAGTCCCGTACACCGGCGCGCTGACCTGCACCGACGCACCCCGGCGCGCCTCACGGAACTCGCGCCGCACCCTGGGCCGATCAGGTGAACTCCCCCGCCCCCACACACCACAACGGGTCCCACCGGGCGGAGGGGGATCCACCCGGCGGGACCGTTCAGGGGTGACGGCCGGTCAGGCCGTCTTCACCGGCTCCTTGCCGGTGTCCACGGGGGCGGCGGGCTCGGCGGCCGTGCCGTGGCCGTCGTCGACGAGCGTGGTCTCGTCGAAGGGCAGCTCACCCGCGAACACGCGCTGGGCCTGCTCACGGTCGAACTCCTTGGTCCACGTGCCGATCAGCACCGTGGCGACGGCGTTGCCCGCGAAGTTCGTGACGGCGCGCGCCTCGCTCATGAAGCGGTCGATGCCGACGATGAGACCGACGCCGTCGACCAGGGCCGGCTTGTGCGACTGGAGCGCTCCCGCGAGGGTCGCCAGGCCCGCGCCGGTGACGCCGGCGGCGCCCTTGGAGGCGACCATCATGAAGAGCAGCAGGGTGATCTGCTGGCCGATGGCGAGCGGCTGGCCCATCGAGTCGGCGATGAACAGCGAGGCCATGGTCAGGTAGATCATGGTGCCGTCGAGGTTGAAGGAGTAGCCGGTCGGCACGGTGATGCCGACGACCGGGCGGCTCACGCCCAGGTGCTCCATCTTGGCGATCAGACGGGGCAGCGCCGACTCCGAGGACGAGGTGGAGACGATCAGCAGGAACTCCCGGCCGAGGTACTTCAGCAGCTGGAAGAGGTTGACCCCGGCGAAGAAGCGGAGCATCAGGCCGAGCACGACCACGACGAAGATCAGGCAGGTGACGTAGAAGCCGAGCATGATCGTGGCGAGCGCCTTGAGGGCGTCCACGCCCGCCGAGCCGACGACCGCCGCGATCGCGCCGAAGGCACCGATCGGGGCCGCCCACATGATCATGGACAGGACGCGGAAGACCAGCTTCTGGATGTGGCCGACGCCGCGCAGGATCGGCTCGCCCGCCGTCCCCAGGGCCTGCAGGCCGAAGCCGACCAGCAGCGCGACCAGGAGGGTCTGCAGCACCTGGCCCTCGGTGAAGGCGGAGACCAGGGTGACCGGGATGATGCCGAGCAGGAAGTCCGGCAGGGTCTCGGCCGGGGCGTCCTTGGCCTGTGCCTGGCCCGCGTCCTTGAGCGCGTCGGTCAGGTGCAGCCCGTCGCCGGGCTGGAGGATGTTGCCGACCACCAGGCCGATGGCCAGGGCGACGAAGGACATCACCACGAAGTAGCCGAGGGCGAGGCCGCCGACCCTGCCGACCTTGGCGGCCTGGCGGACCGAGCCCACGCCGAGCACGATCGTGCAGAAGATGATCGGCGAGATCATCATCTTGATCAGGTTCACGAACCCGGTGCCTATGGGCTTCAGCTCGATGGCCGCGTCGGGCGCGACCATCCCGAGCACGGCGCCGGCGATCGCGGCGACGACCACCGCGATGTACAGGAAATGGGTACGGTCCCTGCGACCCTGGGTACGGCTCTGTACCGGCACTGACACCTTCGTCTCCTCGGTCCACCCGGACGTCGTCCCAGGACGTCCGCGATTGGATAGGTCCCGGTGACTATGCGCCCGGGCAGTGAGCCAGGTCACGTTTGCGTTCATTGTGTTCGCGGGACCTGTGCACACTGGTGGGCATGCCGCTCCCGACCCGTCTCCACCACCCCCGGCCGCGCCGCCGTGCGCGCAGCCTGGCGGGCCAGTTGTTCGCGATGCAGGTGGTCATCGTGGCCCTGGTGGTCGCGGGCATCGCGGTGCTCGTCTACGTCAACGCCGCCGAGCGTGCCGAGGACGCCGCGAAGGACCGGGTCGCGGCGGCCGCGTGGGCGGTCGCGGACGCCCCCTCGGTGGCGGCGGCGATCCGCGGCGAGGACCCCACCGCCGCGCTCCAGCCCTACGCGGAGCAGGTCCGCCACGACACCCGCGTGTCCTTCATCACCATCATGAACCCGGACGGCATCCGCTGGACGCACCCGGACAGCGACCAGATAGGCCGCCCCTTCCTCGGGCACATAGAGCGCGCCCAGCGCGGCGGCACCTTCACGGAGACGTACACCGGCACGCTGGGCGCGTCGGTGCGCATCGTCACCCCCGTGCTGGACGACGGCCGGATCGTCGGGCTGGTCAGCGTCGGCATCACGGTCGAGACCATCACCGACCAGGTGCGGGACCAGCTGGCGGTGCTGATCGGGATCGCCGCGGCGGCCCTGGCGGTCGGCGGCCTCGGCACCTACTTCGCCAACGCCCGGCTGCGCCGCCACACGCACGGCATGGCCGCGGACGAGCTCAGCCGTATGTACGACTACCACCAGGCGACGCTGCACGCGGTGCGCGAGGGCCTGATCCTCATGGACGCCGACCGCAGGGTCGCCCTGTGCAACGACGCCGCCCGCGAACTGCTGGGCCTGCCGGGGGACGTGGTGGGCTCCTACGTCGCCGACCTCGGGCTGCCCGCCTCGCTGACCGGCGCGCTGCTGGCGGCCGAACCGCGGGTGGACGAGGTGCACCTGACCGCGGAGCGGGTGGTGGTGGTCAACACCTCGCCGGTGCGCGGCGGGGAGCGCCGGGGCACCGTGGTGACCCTGCGGGACCACACCGACCTGCAGTCGCTCACCGGTGAACTGGACTCCGTGCGCGGTTTCGCCGAGGCGCTGCGCTCGCAGGCGCACGAGGCCTCCAACCGTCTGCACGCGGTCGTCTCCCTCATCGAACTGGGCCGCACCCAGGAAGCGGTGGAGTTCGCCACCGCCGAACTGCAGCTGGCCCAGGCGCTGACCGACCGCGTGGTCGCGGCGGTGGCGGAACCGGTGCTGGCCGCGCTGCTGCTGGGCAAGGCGGCCGAGGCGAACGAGCGCGGTGTGGAACTGACGGTCACCGAGGACAGCCGCATCGACGACGGGGTGCTGCCCGCCTCGCTCACCTCCCGGGACCTCGTCACCCTCCTGGGCAACCTGATCGACAACGCCCTGGACGCCGCCATCGAGGGCGCCGCGCAGACGGCGGCGCGCCCGCACGTCGAGGTCACCGCACGCACCGACGACGGCGAGTTGCTGCTGCGGGTCACCGACAGCGGGCGCGGGGTGGACCCGGCCGTGGTGCGCGAGGTCTTCCGGCGCGGCTGGACGACCAAGAGCCACGGGCACGGCCTCGGGCTGGCGCTCGTCGAGCAGACCGCCCGGCGCGCGGGCGGCACCGTGGACCTGGAGCGGGCGGTGGGCGGCGGCGCCTCCTTCACCGTACGGTTGCCGCTGCGCGGGGAGGTGCGGGCATGATCAAGGTGCTGGTCGTCGAGGACGACCCGGTGGCGGCCGACGCCCACCGGCTGTACGTCGAGCGGCTGCCGGGGTTCACGGTGGCCGCGGTGGCCCACTCCGGGGGCGCGGCGCTGCGCGCGCTCGAACGGCACCAGGTGGACCTGATCCTGCTGGACCTCAACCTGCCCGACGGGCACGGGCTCCAGGTGGTGCGCACGCTGCGGGCGGCCGGGCACACCGCCGACGTGGTGGCGGTGACCTCGGCCCGCGACCTGGGCGTGGTGCGGCAGGCGGTCTCGGTCGGTGTGGTGCAGTACCTGCTGAAGCCCTTCACCTTCCCCACCCTGCGCGACCGGCTGGAGCGCTGGGCGCGCTACCGCGACGAGCTGGCCGGCGGCGAGGCCTCCGGCCAGGACGAGGTGGACCGCGCCCTGGCGGCGCTGCGCAGCCCGGAGGGCTCGGTGCTCCCCAAGGGCCTCAGCGGCCCCACCCTGGAAGCGGTGACCGCGGCGCTGCGCGAGGCGGCGGAGGGCCTGTCGGCGAACGCGGCGGCCCAGGCCGTGGGTGTCTCCCGGATCACGGCCCGCCGCTACCTGGAGCACCTGGTGGAGACCGGCCGCGCGGTCCGCGCCCCGCAGTACGGCCAGGTCGGCAGGCCGGAGCTCACCTACCGCTGGGCCCCGCAGCGCCGTTCGTGACAGGGCGTCAGAAGACCGACTCCGCCTCCTGCATGCGGTCCTCGGGCACCCGCTTGAGCACCATCACCGCGTCGGCGAGCGGCACCAGTTCCACCGCGGTGCCGCGCAGCGCCGTCATGCAGCCGAAGGCCCCCTTGTGCGCGGCCTCCACGGCGTGCCAGCCGAAGCGGGTGGCCAGGACGCGGTCGTAGGCGGTGGGGACGCCGCCGCGCTGGACGTGGCCGAGGATGACGGGGCGGGCCTCCTTGCCCATGCGCTGCTCGAGCTCGGCGGCGAGCCGGGCGCCGATGCCGGCGAAGCGCTCGTGGCCGTAGGCGTCGATCTCGCCGTGGGCGTACGGCATGGTGCCCTCGGCGGGGTGGGCCCCCTCGGCGACGCAGACGACGGCGAACTTCTTGCCGCGGGCGAAGCGCTCCTCGACCATGGCGACGAGGTCGGCGGGGTCGAAGGGCCGTTCCGGGAGGCAGATGCCGTGGGCGCCGCCGGCCATGCCGGACTCCAGGGCGATCCACCCGGCGTGCCGGCCCATGACCTCGACGACCATGACGCGCTGGTGGGACTCGGCGGTGGTCTTGAGCCGGTCGATGGCCTCGGTCGCGACGGTGACGGCGGTGTCGAAGCCGAAGGTGCGGTCGGTGGCCGAGATGTCGTTGTCGATGGTCTTGGGGACGCCGACCACCGGCATGCCGGCCTCGGCGAGCAGCCGGGCCGCGGTGAGCGTACCCTCGCCGCCGATGGGGATGAGGACGTCCAGACCGTAGCCGGAGCACACGGTGCGCCAGTTGTCGGCGGCCTCGTGGAGGCGGGCGCGCTCCAGGCGGGAGGAACCGAGGATGGTGCCGCCCCGGGCGAGGATGCCGCTGACGGAGTTGAGGTCGAGCGGACGGTAGCGGCCCTCCAGCAGGCCCTTGAAGCCGTCCTCGAAGCCGATGACCTCGTCGCCGTGGTAGGTCAGCGCGCGGTGGGTCACCGAGCGGATCACGGCGTTGAGTCCGGGGCAGTCGCCGCCGGCGGTGAGGACTCCGATGCGCATGGCGCTCCACGCTCCCTCCGGTCGCGTGTACGGTCGCCTTTTCGCATCGTAGGTCCGCACCGCACCCGCCGCGCGCCATACGCACACCGAACGGTAATGTCAACAGATATCCGCCACCCGACTGGGTGGATCACGCCGGGCAGGAACGGAGAGAGCGCGTGACGCGCAGCGTGTACGTAACCGGTATCGGCAGGGGGGACGGCCGCCAGGTCGTCGAGCTGGGCGTGATGGAGCTGCTGACCCGGCAGGTGGACCGCGTCGGGGTGTTCCGGCCGCTGGTCCACGACACGCCCGACCGGATGTTCGAGCTGTTGCGCAGCCGCTACCGGCTCACCCAGGACCCGGCGACCGCCCACGGCCTGACCTACGAGGAAGCGGCCGCGCTCCAGGCCGAGCAGGGCCGGGACGCGCTCATCGCCCGCCTGGTGGACCGCTACCACCTGGTGGCCACCGAGTTCCCCACCGTGCTCGTCCTCGGCTCGGACTTCCACGAGACCAACCTCCCGGGCGAGCTCGGCATCAACGCCCGGCTGGCGAACGAGTTCGGCGCCTCGGTGATCCCGGTGGTCGGCGGCCGCGAGCAGACCGCCGACTCGGTCGTGGACGAGGTCCGCAACGCGCACCTGTCCTACACCGGCCTGGGCTGCGACATCGTCGCCATGATCGCCAACCGGGTGCCACCGCAGGTGCTGGAGGAGGCCGCGACGCGGCTGCGCCGCCGGCTCCCGGTGCCCGCGTACGTGCTGCCCGACGAGCCGGCGCTGTCGGCCCCCACGGTCGCCCAGGTCGTCGAGGCGCTCCACGCCGAGGTGCTCCTCGGCGACCACGGCGGCCTGTCCCGGGACGTGATGGGCTTCGTCTTCGGCGGCGCGATGCTGCCGACCTTCATCCGCGCGCTGACCCCCGGCTGCATGGTGATCACCCCCGGCGACCGGGCGGACCTGATCATCGGCTCGCTGGCCGCGCACTCCGCCGGTTCCCCGCCCATCGCCGGCATCCTGCTCACCCTGGACGAGGTGCCCGGCCCGGAGATCATGGCCCTGGCGGCCCGGCTGGCCCCCGGTACACCGGTCATGTCGGTGCCCACCGGCAGCTTCCCGACGGCCGCCGAGCTCTTCGCCCTGGAGGCGCGGCTGGGCGCGGCCACTCCGCGCAAGGCGGAGACGGCGCTCGGGCTCTTCGAGAAGCACGTGGACGGTCCCGAGCTGACCGAACGGCTGTCGGTGGTCCGCGGCGAGCGCGTCACCCCGATGATGTTCGAGCACGAGCTGATCGAGCGGGCCCGTACCGGGCGCCGCCGGGTGGTCCTCCCCGAGGGCACCGAGGAGCGCATCCTGCACGCGGCCGAGGTCCTGCTGCGCCGGGACGTCTGCGACATCGTCCTGCTCGGCGACGAGGACGCCATCCGCAAGCGGGCAGGAGAGCTCGGTGTCAACGTCGACGTGCCCGGCTGCACCCTGACCGACCCCCAGACCTCGCCGCTGCGTGAGAACTTCGCCGAGCTCTACGCCAGGCTCCGCGCCCACCGGGGCGTCAGCTACGAGCTGGCGTACGACGTCGTGGCCGACGTCTCCTACTTCGGGACGCTGATGGTGGAGCAGGGCCTCGCCGACGGCATGGTCTCCGGCGCCGTCCACTCCACGGCGGCGACGATCCGCCCCGCCTTCGAGGTCATCAAGACCGCCCCGGGCGCGGCCATCGTCAGCTCCGTCTTCTTCATGTGCCTGGCCGACCGGGTGCTGGTGTACGGCGACTGCGCGGTCAACCCGGACCCGGACGCGGAGCAACTGGCGGACATCGCGATCCAGTCCGCCGAGACCGCCGCCCAGTTCGGGGTCGAGCCGCGGGTGGCGATGCTCTCGTACTCCACCGGCACCTCCGGCTCGGGCGCCGACGTGGACAAGGTGCGCCGGGCCACCGAACTGGTCCGGCAGCGGCGCCCGGAGCTGCTGGTGGAGGGCCCCATCCAGTACGACGCGGCGGTCGACGCCAAGGTCGCGGCCACCAAGCTGCCGGACTCGAAGGTCGCCGGCAACGCCACCGTGCTGATCTTCCCGGACCTCAACACCGGCAACAACACCTACAAGGCGGTGCAGCGTTCGGCGGGCGCGGTGGCGGTCGGCCCGGTGCTGCAGGGCCTGCGCAAGCCCGTCAACGACCTGTCGCGCGGCGCGCTGGTCCAGGACATCGTCAACACCGTCGCCATCACGGCCATCCAGGCGCAGGGCGACCGGTGACCGGCCACCACAGGGAAGGCACCGTGACCGCTACCCGCGTCCTCGTCCTCAACTCCGGCTCCTCGTCGGTGAAGTACCAGCTGCTGGACATGGCCGACGGCAGCCGGCCGGCGGCCGGGATCGTCGAGCGGATCGGCGAGCCGGGCGGGGTCGCGGACCACGCCGAGGCGCTGAAGACGGTCGCGGAGGAGCTCGCCGCCCGCGACCTCGGCCTGGACTCCCCCGAACTGGCCGCGGTGGGCCACCGGGTCGTGCACGGCGGCACGCGCTTCACCGAGCCGACGCTGATCGACGACGAGGTGCTCGCCGCCGTCGAGGAACTGGTGCCGCTGGCCCCGCTCCACAACCCGGCGAACGTCACCGGCATCCGGGTCGCCCGCGACCTGCGCCCGGACCTCCCGCAGGTGGCCGTCTTCGACACCGCCTTCCACTCCACCATCCCCGAGCACGCCTACCGCTACGCGATCGACCGGGAGACCGCCGACGCCCACCAGGTGCGCCGCTACGGCTTCCACGGCACCTCGCACGCGTACGTCTCCCGCGCGACGGCGCGGCTGCTGGGCAGGGACCCGGCGGAGGTCAACGTCATCGTCCTGCACCTGGGCAACGGGGCCTCCGCCTCGGCCGTGCGCGGCGGGGAGTGCGTGGAGACCTCGATGGGGCTCACCCCGCTGGAGGGCCTGGTGATGGGCACCCGTTCGGGGGACCTGGACCCGGCCGTGGTCTTCCACCTGGCCCGCGTGGGCGGGATGGCGGTGGCGGAGATCGACGACCTGCTCAACAAGCGCTCCGGCCTGCTGGGCCTGTGCGGCGACAACGACATGCGGGAGATCGCCCGCCGGATGGCCGAGGGCGACGCGGCGGCCCAGCTCGCCTTCGACGTCTACGTCCACCGGCTGCGCAAGTACGTGGGCGCCTACACCGCCGTGCTGGGGCGGGTCGACGCGATCGCCTTCACGGCGGGCGTCGGCGAGAACTCCGCGGCGGTCCGGGCCGCCGCCATGGCCGGCCTGGAGGGCCTGGGCGTCGAGCTCGACGCGGTGCGCAACGCGGTGCGCGGCAGTGCCGCCCGCGTGGTGTCGGCCGCGGGCAGCCGGGTGGCGGTGGCGGTCGTCCCCACCGATGAGGAACTGGAGATCGCACAGCAGACGTACGCGCTGGTCACCGGCCGGTGACTCATTGCGGCCACCCGGAGGCTCTACTCTATGGCCGCCGTCCGCACCGTCCATGCCTCCCCCGCACGGGAAAATTCCGGAGCGGAACAAACCCGATAGGATCGTCCTCATGCGCCGAGCGAAAATCGTCTGCACCCTGGGTCCCGCCGTCGACTCCTACGACCAGCTGAAGACGCTGGCCGAGGCCGGTATGAACGTGGCCCGCTTCAACTTCAGCCACGGCAGCCACGCCGAGCACGAGGAGCGCTACCAGCGGGTGCGCAAGGTCTCCGTGGAGACCGGACGTGCCATCGGCGTGCTGGCCGACCTCCAGGGGCCCAAGATCCGCCTGGAGACCTTCGCGGACGGTCCCGTGGAGCTGGTCGCCGGTGACGAGTTCGTCATCACCACCGAGGACGTGCCCGGTGACCGGACCATCTGCGGCACCACCTACAAGGGCCTGCCCGCCGACGTGCGCGCCGGCGACCCCGTCCTGATCAACGACGGCAACGTCGCACTGCGCGTGATCGACGTCGAGGGCCCGCGGGTCCGCTGCCTGGTCGTCGAGGGCGGCGTCATCTCCGACCACAAGGGCATCAACCTGCCCGGCGCCGCGGTCAACGTGCCCGCCCTGTCCGAGAAGGACATCGAGGACCTGCGCTTCGCCCTGCACATGGGCGTCGACATGGTGGCGCTCTCCTTCGTCCGCGACGCCAAGGACGTCCGCGACGTCCACCGCGTCATGGACGAGGTCGGCCGCCGCGTGCCGGTCATCGCCAAGGTCGAGAAGCCGCAGGCGGTCGACAACATGGAGGACGTCGTCGCGGCCTTCGACGGCGTCATGGTGGCCCGTGGCGACCTGGCGGTGGAGTACCCGCTGGAGAAGGTCCCGATGGTGCAGAAGCGGCTGATCGAGCTCTGCCGCCGCAACGCCAAGCCGGTGATCGTCGCGACCCAGATGATGGAGTCGATGATCACCAACTCCCGTCCGACCCGCGCCGAGGCCTCCGACGTCGCCAACGCGATCCTGGACGGCACGGACGCGGTCATGCTGTCCGCCGAGTCCAGCGTCGGCAAGTACCCGATCGAGACCGTGAAGACGATGTCGCGGATCATCGAGGCGGCCGAGGTCGAACTGCTCAAGCAGGGCCTGTGGCCGCTCAACGGCCGCAAGCCGCGCACCCAGGGCGGCGCCGTGGCCCGCGCCGCCGCCGAGCTCGCGGACTACCTGGACGCCAAGACCCTGGTCGCGTTCACCAAGTCCGGCGACACCGCCCGCCGGCTGGCCCGCTACCGCGTGCCGCAGACGGTGGTGGCGTACACGACCGACGAGTCGACCCGCAACATGCTGGCGCTCACCTGGGGCGTGCAGACCACCGTCGTCCCGCACGTGAACACCACCGACGAGATGGTCGAGATCGTCAACCAGGAGATGCTGAAGCTCAGCGACTACGCCGAGGGCGACACCGTGATCATCACGGCCGGCTCCCCGCCCGGCGTCCCCGGCACCACCAACCTGGTGCGGGTCCACCACCTCGGCCACCGCGCGGTCTGACCGGCCGCCGGGCCGCCCGGTACACGGGAACGGCGGAGGGCACCTCCCCCTGCGGGGACGGCGCCCTCCGCCGTTTCCTTGTGCGGCTCCCGGAGGGGTCCTGTGCGGCGGGGCTCAGTCCGCGGTGTTGTACACGTGCATGCCGGGGAGCTTCAGCGTGCCGCCGAACTGGCCGGCCTGCTTGACCGTGACGTTGGTGAAGAAGGCGGCCGGCACGTTGATCGGGGGCGGGGTGTCCGGGGTGAACTCGATCGGGATGAGCCCGAAGAGGTTGCCCTTCAGCGACTCGGTGTACATCGTCACCGTGCCGTTGCGGATCGTGGAGGTGCTGCCCTTGCGGGCGTCCACGTGCCCGACGGTGCCGTTCGGCCCCACGACCTCCTGCTGCAGGTCCTTGATGTCCACGCCGGTGGCGGTGAACTTCAGGACCTTCTTGACCTTCCCGCTCCAGGTCTTGACCTCGACGATGCCCTTGTAGTCGAGCCCGGTCAGGGTCAGCAGGCTGCTGCGCAGGACCCACGGGTCGTCCGGCAGCAGGGACTGCGTCTCCTGGTAGGCGGCGTCCGCCAGGGCCTGCGCGTCGTGGGTCGGGCACGGGAACGGGGTCTTGCCGTCCGCCGACACGGCCGGGGAGCTCTGCGAGGAGTCCGGGGTCTGCGTCGCCTTCCCGGTGGTCTCCGAGAGCTTCTCGACCGCCTCCGACACGGTCTTCTTCAGCGTGGCGGTGGTGTCCTCGGCCTTCGTCTTCACCGTGCCCGTGGAGGCGCTCGGCTTGGGAGCGGCCGAGGTCGCGCCCGGGGCGGGCGTCGAGGTCGCCGAGGGGGCCGCCGCGGCGGGCTCCTCGCTCTTCGTGTTGAGCCCCAGCAGGTCGCCCAGGGCGTCACCGACACCCAGCGGGTCCAGCGGGTTGTTCTGCTGGGTCGCCGAGGGCGAGGCCGACGGGGTGGGCGCCGTCGTCCCCGTGCCACCGGACGAACCGCCGCCGCTCTCGTCGCCCTTGCCGCCCTCGTCACCGGAACCGGGGGAACCCGAGGGGTCGCTCGACGGGCTCCCGGACGGATCCGGGGTCGGGGTCTTGGTGCCGCCGCCCGACGGGGTGGCGCTCGGCGTCGCGGACTCCGCCGGCTCGTCGGGCTGCTCGATGCACTTCGTGCCCGAGAACGGGTTCTTCGGCAGTTCGTCGGCAGAGGCAAGCCTCGGCGTCAGTCCCATGCCCATCAGGACAGCCGTCGGCATCGCGGCCAGGGCTATCGCCTTGCCCGCGGGCATCTGCAGCTTGGTCAGCAGCGACTTCCTCGGCGCCGCGTGCCGCGGCCCCGTTCTCTCACGGGTGCCGCTGCCGGCGGCGACCCCGGAAGCGGGCTGGACCTCATCACCCCGCACTGTGCCTCCCGTTCGCGTCTACGGTCTCGGCGCCGTCCGCCGGGTACTGCGGGGCGGTCCCCGCCTGGCCGGCGGCCGGGTCGGCCGGGTACTCGCCGTAGGCCGCCGCGTAGGGGGAGCCGGGCGGCGGCACGTAGCCGGCGTCACCGTCGTCACCCTTGCCGCTGCCGGGCAGTTCCGCCGGGTCCGCGCCGCCGTCGGCGGGCGGTACGCCCGGGGCCCACGAGACGGCGAGGGCACCGCCGATGAGGCCCAGCAGGAAGCCGATCAGGAAGCCGCCGAAGTTGGAGACCACCAGCGACACCAGCGCCAGCAGGATCGACGCGACGCCCGAGAAGACCCGCACCGCCGACTGGAACCACATGGTCAGGCCGAGTACGACCAGCAGCACGCCGATGATCAGTGAACCGGACCCGGCCGTGGTGGCCATGGTCAGGCTCAGCGCGCCGAGTGAGAGATGGGCGTACGGGAAGTACGCGATGGGCAGTCCGGCCAGCAGTGTCAGCAGGCCTGCCCAGAACGGCCGCTGTCCGCGCCATACGCGGAAGCGGAACCGCCAATAGCCGAACCGGCCCCTCAGTCCGTGTGTCTCGGCGCTCATGGAAAACAGCTCCCTGGGACTGGCGTTTCTAGAAAGAGTCAGGGGTGAGGAAGGTGAGGGGCATCCCGTGCCCCCCACCCCCTCTGGTCAGGCTAGAAGCACTCGTACTTCTTGCCGGAACCGACCTTCACCGACATGCTCAGCCCGCTGAGCTTGAAGGTGCCCGCGCTGGTCGCCCACGCGGTCTGGGTCACACCGGTGAGGTGCGCCTTCCGGGCCTCCTGGGCGAAGGAACCGGGGTCGGTCTTGTCACCGGTCTTGATGCCGGGGCCCTGCTGGGTGTCACCGGCGGCGACACCGATGTTGATGTCGGTGAACTCCGCATCGGCGTCGAGCTGGTCGAGGTCGATGTAGAGGTTCTTCGCCTCGACCTTCTTGCCGTCGTTGCCGGCACCGAGCTTCAGCGTGACGTCGCCGATCGGCGTCGGCACGACCACGGACTGGCACAGTCCGGTGATCGTGGCGCTGTCGAACGCGGAGACCGCGACCGGGATCGGCTTGCCGCCGTGCTGGACGTCGATGGCTCCGTACTGGACGAAGCCGTCACCGTCCAGGTCCTGGGCGGCGACCTTGAACTGCTGGCCCGAAACGCTGAACGACGCGGCGAGCGCACCCTGACCCAGGGCCACGCCTATCGCCGCGGTGGCCGCGACGCTCGGCACCATGACGACGGCGAACCGCTTCCATCTGGTACCGCCGCGGATGAGCGACTCCATGACTTTCCTCCTTCTCGGACGTACATCTCCGGCCGGAATCGTGGGGATTGCGGCGGGATGGGAGAAGTGCTACGTCCTCGGGAAGGAGAGCGCCGTATCGACGGCCGTCACGCGGGAAAGAGCGGACGACGCTGTCCGAAAAATCGGCGATCACCCCCGAGCGACAACCACACGGCCACGCTCTCGCGCAACCTGCTGGACAGGCCCTGCCGGACGGCAGAGACCCCCCTGCCCGCGGTCCGCGTCCACTGCTGGCACAGCATCGGCGTCCCGGCCCGGTGGGGACCCGTTCGGCGATCGGACGGCTGGATGCCGACTGCTCGGCGACGGACCGGGCTTGGCCGATCGTGGTCCATTCGGCGCCGCTGCACAAGGGGCGTCGTTACTAGCGGGTAACGGTGCGATAACCCAGGAGTTATGGTCTAGACCATAACCGCTACGCTGCGTAGTTGCGACGGGGGTGTGAAAATCACCCATCGGGTGATGGATCCGGACAGAGCCCCGTCACTCTCTTACCGGAAGTAACAGCGGCCGCGCTTCATCAAGATTTGGTAAAGCGCGGCCGGTCTTGATCGAGGCTCGAAATGGCTTTCGAGGCACGGCCACCTTATGTGATCAGGTCAGAACAGCACCCGCGCCAGCGCCGCACGCGCGGCCGTCACCCGGGGATCGTCGGACCCGATCACCTCGAACAGTTCCAGCAGCCGCAGCCGCACGGTGTCGCGGTCCTCGCCCGCGGTGCGCCGCACGGTGTCCACCAGCCGGCCGAAGGCGTCCTCGACATGGCCGCCGACCAGGTCCAGATCGGCCACGGCGATCTGCGCCGCCACGTCCGCCGGGGCGTCCGCCGCGGCCTTGCGGGCGGCCTGCGCGTCGACGCCCTGCACCCGCTGCAGCAGCTCGGCCTGCGCCAGGCCCAGCTTCGCCTCGGTGTTCGCCGGGTCGTCCGAGAGCACGTTGCGGTACGCCTGGATCGCGCCACCGAGGTCGCCCTGGTCCAGCGCGTCGTGCGCGGCCGACAGCGCGAGCTCCTGCGGGCTGGGCGGCCGCTCCTCGGCGACCGGCACCTCGGCGCCGCCCTCGACCGGTACGCCCGTGATGCCGAAGCGCTGCTCCGCCACGGCGACCAGCTGGTCCAGCACCTCGCGGATCTGGTCCTCGGGTGCGGCGCCCTGGAAGAGCGGCATGGCCTGGCCGGCCAGCACCGCGAACACCGCGGGGATGCCCTGCACGCCGAACTGCTGCACCAGCAGCTGGTTCGCGTACACGTCGATCTTCGCGACGACGATCCGGCCCGCGTAGGAGGCGGCGAGGTACTCCAGCGTGTCCTGCAACTGCACACTCGCGTCCGCGCGGTCGGTCCAGAAGTGGACGACGACCGGGACCTCGGTGGAACGCTGCAGGACATCGCTCTCGAAGGTGGCCTCGGTGACCTCGGTCACCAGGGCGGGGGCGGCGGGCTCTCCCCCGTTGCGGGCGGCTTCCGCGCGGGCCTGCTCGGCCTTCGCCTTGGCCTCTCCGGCCGCCTTCACCGCGGCGAGGTCGACCACGCCGCTCATGGACATGTTCCGTGGCTGCATGAGACCAATCCTCCCCCCTCGTCGCGGTTCCCGGGGAATCGCCCCCCGAAAGCGCCACCTGCGGCGCACGACGATGACGCGCTGTCCGGCACGAGGTCCCCACCCCGCGCGGCGGCCGCCACCCTTTCGATACGACCCGTAGCGTAACTGTAGGCCGCACCATACGCAACGGGGATAGGGTTCCCAGCCATGTGCGCGCGTGAAACAGGCAGAAGGACCGGACGCCCCCGCAGTGCGGAGGCCGACCGGGCGATCCTGGACGCCGCGCGGCAGGCCCTGGTCGAGCTCGGCTGGGGCAAGCTCACCATGGGCGACGTCGCGGCGCGCGCGAGGGTCGCCAAGACCACCCTCTACCGGCGCTGGGCGAACAAGAACGAACTCGCCGTGGACGCGGTCGCCGCGCTCTTCGACGAGCTCGAACTGCCCGACCGCGGCAGCCTGCGCGCCGACGTGGAGGGCGTGGTCCTGCAGTTCGCTGCCCTGCTGGAGCAGCCCGCCACCAAGACCGCGCTCATGGCGGTGGTCGCCGAGGCCACCCACGACGAGGCACTGCGGCAGCGGATCCGGGAGGCGATCGTCGACCGGCAGAAGCGCCTGGTGATCGAGGGCCGCCGGCGCGCCCAGGAGCGCGGGGAGATCCCGCCGGACGACGGCGACCCCGCGCCGCAGATCGACCTGATCTTCGACGTCATCGCGGGTGCCGTGGTGCACCGCGCGCTCGTCAGCTGCGAACCCGTGGACGCCGACTGGGCGGCCCGCTTCACCACCGTCCTGCTGGGCGGCCTCGCGGCGACGCCAACGGCCTAGCCGTCGCCGGGAGTTCGGCTTCCCTTTCCTCGATGGAGCCGCGACACCTCTTGCCCGCATGGCATGTCATCGTCATGATTACCGGCGGGTCATCTACTCGCATAGACAACCCGGCGGCCAGGCATGGCCGTTGCTCGGCGTTCCCTCGTTCCACCCTGTCAGCGCGCCCATTGATCGCTCGCCCCCAGGAGGATCGATCCACGTGAGACACCCTCACCCCGGTCGGCGCGGCGTCGTCGCCACCGTCGCCGCCTCGCTGATCGCCCTGACGGCCGCGCAGAGCGCCACCGCGCTCCCCGCGACCGCCACCCCGCGTGCCCACGCCCCGTCGTCCGCCGTCACCGTGGCGGAGGAACAGGCGGCGCGCGCCATCGCCGGCTCCCTCTCCGACGCCTCATGGCGCGCCCGCGTCCGCCACGCGGCGCTGGCCTCGGACGAGGTGGCCGTCACCGAGCTCGCCGGCCCGCAGCTGCGGCCCACACTCGCCGACGCCGACCGGCGGATCGCCGCCGCCAAGGGCCTCGGCGCTGACGTCGGTTCCCTGCTGCGGCTGCGCCTCGGGGACGACTCGATGCGCGGGGCGCTGGCCTCCGGCGTCACCCCGTGGGTGGCCGCGGCCAGTTCCGACGAGGACGTCCGCACCGTCACCGCCTACGACAGCCGGGGCCGGGCCCACCGCCTCGACGCCCGTAGCGCTCCCACCCACCCGGTGTACGTCGTCGACATCGACGGCTCCAAGGCACTGGCCGCGGGCCTGGACGTCCTCCAGTCGGAGCTGGGCCGCCAGGGCCTGACCTCGTCCGCCCGGCGCCCCGCGGCGCCGTCCTCCGCCGCGGCGGCCGCGGCCGGCTTCTGGACCACGCGCATCACCCAGGTCCGGCTCTCCGACGACGAGGAGCCGTGGGTCAAGGGCGACGCCGAGATCTACACCCTCGTCACGGGATTCGGCCAGGACGGCCTCGTGCGGGTCGACCCCGTCGACATGCCGTACCTGGACAACGACGGGACGACGTACAGCCCGAACCAGATCCTGGTCAACTGGTCGCTGTACAAGTACAACCTCGCCGACGCCGTGATGATGGAGGACGACGGCAGCACCAACTACCGCGACCTGGCCAAGGCCATCGCGGGAATCCTGCTGACCATCGCCGACCAGGGCACCTACATCCCGCTGGTGAACGCGGTCCTGGACGCCATCCCGGACGACTGGTGGACGGACGACCCGGACTACGTCGACTCCTGGTACACGCTGGCGCAGAGCGACAACGGCACCCGCTACGGCGCCCGCGGCAACGGCTGGATGACCCTCCAGCCGTACTTCGTCCAGCAGTTCTGAGCAGCGTGCCCGCCGTCTCCGGGCTCCGGGGGCGGCGGGCACGGCAGCGGGGCCCGGTGGGGACACGCAACTGTCCCCACCGGGCCCCGCGTCGTTCGTCAGAAGCGGGCGGGCTCCGTGTAGCTGCCCCACTCGTCGCGCAGGACCCCGCAGATCTCGCCCAAGGTGGCCTCGGCCCGCACCGCGTCCAGCATCGGCCCGATCATGTTGCTGCCGTCCCGGGCGGCGTTCAGCATCGCGTCCAGCGCCTTGCGGACGGCCGCGTCGTCGCGCTCGCCCTTGCGGCCGGCGAGCACGCGGACCTGCTCCCGCTCGACCTCGTGGCTGACCCGCAGGATCTCCAGGTCGCCCGTCACGGAGCCGGTGTGGCAGTTGACGCCGACGACCTTCTTGTCGCCCTTCTCCAGGGCGCGCTGGTACTCGAAGGCGGCCTCGGCGATCCGCCCGGTGAAGTAGCCGTCCTCGATGCCGCGCAGGATGCCCGAGGTGATCGGACCCACCGCGTGCCTGCCGTCCGGCACGGCGCGGGCGCCGAGCTCCTTGATCTTGTCGAAGATCTTCTCCGCGTCCGCCTCGATGCGGTCGGTCAGCGCCTCGACGTACCAGGAACCGCCCAGCGGGTCGGCCACGTTGGCGACGCCGGTCTCCTCCATCAGCACCTGCTGCGTGCGCAGCGCGATCTCCGCCGCCTGGGCGCTGGGCAGCGCCAGCGTCTCGTCCAGGGCGTTGGTGTGCAGCGAGTTGGTGCCGCCGAGAACCGCGGCCAGGGCCTCGACGGCGGTGCGGACGACGTTGTTGTACGGCTGCTGGGCGGTCAGCGAGACGCCGGCCGTCTGGGTGTGGAAGCGCAGCCACTGCGCCTTGTCGGTCTTCGCGCCGTACACGTCGCGCATCCAGCGGGCCCAGATCCGGCGCGCGGCACGGAACTTGGCGATCTCCTCGAAGAAGTCCAGGTGGGCGTCGAAGAAGAAGGACAGGCCCGGCGCGAAGGTGTCGACGTCCAGCCCGCGCGACAGGCCCAGCTCCACGTAGCCGAAGCCGTCGGCGAGGGTGTAGGCGAGCTCCTGCGCGGCCGTGGATCCGGCCTCGCGGATGTGGTAGCCGGAGACCGACAGCGGCTTGTACGCGGGGATGCCCGCCGCGCAGTGCTCCATCAGGTCGCCGATCAGGCGCAGGTGCGGCTCGGGGGCGAAGAGCCACTCCTTCTGCGCGATGTACTCCTTGAAGATGTCGGTCTGCAGGGTGCCGTTGAGCACGCCGGGGTCGACGCCCTGGCGCTCGGCGGCCACCAGGTACATGCAGAAGACCGGCACCGCGGGGCCGGAGATCGTCATGGAGGTGGTGACGTCGCCGAGCGGGATGTCCTTGAAGAGGATCTCCATGTCGGCGGCGGAGTCGATGGCGACACCGCAGTGGCCGACCTCACCCAGCGAGCGGGGGTCGTCGGAGTCGCGTCCCATGAGGGTGGGCATGTCGAAGGCGACGGACAGGCCGCCGCCCCCCGCCTCGAGGATCATCTTGTAGCGCTCGTTGGTCTGCTCGGCGTTGCCGAAGCCCGCGAACTGGCGGATCGTCCACGTACGGCCCCGGTAGCCGGTCGCGTGCAGACCGCGCGTGAAGGGGTACTCGCCGGGCCAGCCGATCCGCTCGAAGCCGGGCACCTCGGCGCCGGCGGGCGGGCCGTACACGGGCTCGACCGGGTCGCCGGAGAGCGTGCTGAAGTCGGCCTCGCGCTTGCGCGCGGTGTCGTAGCGCGCCTGCCAGCGGCTGCGCCCCTCCTCGATGGCTGCAGCGTCCATGCCGTGTCTCCGCCTCTCTCGCCTGCCGGGCCGTTCCCCGTACCACGAGGATGACCCCTACAAGGCGAAAATACTAGGACGTCCTAGTACCTGTCGACAGCGGATCCCCCCGTCCGCCGAACGAGGGGAGGAAACCGCAGGTCAGGCCGGTCTCAGACCTTGACGGGTTCACCCGCGGGGGCCACCAGCGGGGTGACCTCGCGGCTCACCTTGCGCTCGACGAAGAACGCGGCGGTGGGGATCGTCCCGGCCAGCAGCACCCACGCCAGCTTGCCGAGCGGCCACTTCGCCTTGGAGCCCAGGTCGAAGGCGAAGACCAGGTACAGGACGTACAGCCAGCCGTGGGCGATGCTGACGACCTTGGTGAAGCCCGCGGCGCCGTCGACCTCCAGCGCGTACTTGGCGATCACGCCGATGGTCAGCAGCACCAGCAGCACGCCCGTCACGTAGGCGAGCACGCGGTACCGGGTCAGAACACTCTGCTTCATGCGGACGAGCGTAACCGGTGCGATTCCGGCGCTTCCCCCGGCCCCGGCCGTGGCGCGCGTCACTCCTCGAAGTCCCCCGCGGCTATGCGCAGCGGCCGCAGCAGGTCGAAGATCTCCGCGCACTGCTCGTCGTCGTACGCGCCGAGCCCGAACTTCATCCCCATGAGGTCCTCGGTGGCGGCCTCGCACACCTCGCGGCCCTTGACGGTGATGGAGGCGAGCGTGCCGCGCCCGTCGTTGGGGTTGGGCCGCTTGGCGACGAAGCCGGCGGCGACCAGCCGGTCGACGGTGTTGGTGACCGAGGTGGGGTGCACCATGAGGCGTTCGCCGATCTTGGACATCGGCAGCGCGCCCTCCTTGCTGAAGGCCAGCAGCACCAGGGCCTCGTAGCGCGCGAAGGTCAGCCCGTAGGGCTTGACGACGGAGTCGACCTGGGAGAGCAGGATCTGCTGGGCGCGCATGATCGACGTGATCGCGACCATCGAGGGCACGCGCCCCCAGCGCCGGGTCCAGATGTCGTCCGCACGGGCGATGGGGTCGAAGGGCAGGCTCAGCGGCTTGGGCACAGGCCCGAGCCTACCCGTCGGTCACATGCTGGGCAGCCGCGTCTCGCGGGGCGGGACGCCGCGCCTCACCGGCGCCATGGTGCGCGTGATCATACGCCGGGCTCCCGTCACACGTATTACCGCGGTGTTTCAGCCACCCGGGCAACGGATCGTGACCGGAAAGCCGCCCTCCCTGGGGAGGGTTTCCCCTACCCGTGGGACGGAGTTGTCACCCTTTGGGCCGGGAGATGGCCGCATGGGCCGGGGCCGTCGTCGCACGAACCGGCCAATGCATGAAATGCACCTGTCATTAACCCGTCGTTCGGTGCGAGGCTCCTTGCCGCGCGGAACACCGCGCGTCCCCCACACCGCTCCGGGCGCCCACCTGCCCGGAGTCCTCGCCCGTCGCCCCCACGCGACGGGACCCAAGGAGTCACATTGCGCAAGAAGCTGGCATTCGGCACCCTCGCCGCCGCCTCGGCGCTCCTGGCCGGCGGTCTCCAGTCCTTCGCCGCGAACGCCCAGAGCGCCCCCACCGCTCCGGCCCTCGCCGCCTCCCACGCGCAGGCCCTGTCCGACGCCCGCGGCAAGGCCGCCGGCCTCGCCGGGAGCCTCGGGCTCGGCGACCGCGAGCAGCTGACCGTCAGGGACGTCGTCGTCGACCCGGACGGCACCCGTCACCTGCGCTACGACCGCACCTACGCCGGCCTGGAGGTGCTCGGCGGCGACCTGGTGGTGCACCAGGACAAGAGCGGCGCCACCCGGTCCGTCTCGCGCGCGGTCACCGCGAGAATCGCGCCCGCCACGCTCACGCCCTCCGTCACGGCCGCGGCCGCCGAGGAGAAGGCCGCGGCGACGGTCAAGGGCCTGCTGAAGACCCCGCTCGTCAAGGGCGAGGAGCCGCTGAAGGCGGTCGGGCAGGCCGCGGCCCCCGAGAAGGTCGTCTGGGCCGTCAGCGGCACGCCCCGCCTGGCGTACCGGACCGTGGTCCACGGCACCCAGGCCGACGGCACCCCCAGCGCGCTGAACGTCATCACCGACGCCGCCACCGGCGCCGTGATCCAGGCCTACGAGGGCATCCAGACCGGCATCGGCACCGGCGTCCACGTGGGCTCGGTCCCGCTGACCACCACGAAGTCCGGCAGCACCTACACGCTCAAGGACGCGAGCCGCGGCGGCATCTACACCACGGACCTGAACAACCGCACCAGCGGCACGGGGACCACCTTCTCCGACACCGACGACGTCTGGGGCAACGGCTCCGCCTCCAACCGCCAGTCGGCCGCCGTGGACGCGCAGTTCGGCGCGGCGGCGACGTGGGACTTCTACAAGAACACCTTCAGCCGCTCCGGCATCCGCAACGACGGCAAGGGCTCCCTGTCGCGCGCCCACTACGGCAGCAACTACGTCAACGCCTTCTGGGACGACAGCTGCTTCTGCATGACCTACGGCGACGGGTCGGGCAACACCCACCCGCTGACCGCCCTCGACGTCGCGGGCCACGAGATATCCCACGGCGTCACCAGCGCCACGGCCGGCCTGACGTACTCCGGCGAGTCCGGCGGCCTCAACGAGGCCACCTCCGACATCTTCGGCACCATGGTGGAGTTCTACGCCAACCTCGCCTCCGACACCCCCGACTACCTCATCGGCGAGAAGATCGACATCAACGGCGACGGCAGCCCGCTGCGGTACATGGACAAGCCGTCCAAGGACGGTGCCTCCGCCGACTACTGGTCGTCCTCGGTGAAGAACCTCGACGTCCACTACTCGTCGGGCGTGGCCAACCACTTCTTCTACCTGCTCTCCGAGGGCAGCGGCGCCAAGACCATCAACGGCGTCAGCTACAACAGCCCGACGAAGAACGGCTCCACCGTCACCGGCATCGGCCGCGCCAAGGCCGCCGCCATCTGGTACCGCGCGCTGACGGTGTACTTCACCTCGTCCACCAACTACACCAAGGCCCGCACCGCGACCCTGAACGCGGCCAAGGACCTGTACGGCAGCGGCTCCGCCGAGTTCAACGCGGTCGCCGCCGCGTGGACCGGGGTCAACGTCAGCTGACCCGGGACCGGTTGACCCGACCGGCACCCCCATCACTCGTGGTGCCGCGGACCGCCCCATACGGTCCGCGGCGCCACGAGCACGCGTATCCGCCCCGGCCGCCCTCACACCCCGCCGGCCGGAGCAGTCCCCCGCACCCGCGCCGGCACCAGCAGGACGCACACCGTCCCCACACCCCCCACCACCGCCGTCACCGCGTACGGCCGGACGAACTCCGCCGCCGCACCCGCCACCGCCATC
>NZ_JBHWGA010000053.1:0-64586 GCF_042733315.1 Streptomyces sp. NPDC059718 | reverse complement strand
CCGACTCCCCGGCCCATTCCCCCTGCATGCCTACAAGACTGGCCCCGACTCCACAGAGCCGGGGCCAGAACCCGAGATTTTCAGCAGTCTTCTAGATGATCGATTCCGAGGGGTTCATGCGACCGCGTGACCGACGTGATGTGCCTTCGCGGCGCTAATCTGGCCGCCATGTCGAACCCCGTGCGTCTGCGTCCCATAGTCGAGCGCGACCTGGACCTGCTGGAACGTCTCTTCGAGGACCCGGATGAGGCGGCGGAGTTGGCCTTCTTCGGTCACCGCAACCCGGGGGCCCTCCGTCGACAGTGGTCGGAGAAGGGCTTCCTCACCCAGGAGGGCGGCCGGCTCGCCGTCGTCGGGAAGGGCGACTGCTTCGTGGGTGAGGTGCAGTGGCACCAGGTCATGCTCGGCCCGGCTTCACCGTGCTGGAACATCGGCATCGCGCTGCTGGCGGCGGAGCGCGGCAAGGGATACGGCAAGCGCGCCCAGCGTCAGCTGGCCGAGTACCTCTTCTCGCACACCAGGGTCAACCGGGTCGAGGCGAGTACCGACGTCGTCAACGTCGCGGAGCAGCGGGCCTTGGAGTCGGCCGGTTTCACGCGCGAGGGCGTGCAGCGCGGGGCCTGTTTCCGTGCCGGAAAGTGGCGCGACATGGTCGTGTACTCGGTCCTGCGATCCGAGGTCGTGCTTGCGGATTGAGCTGCCGCGCCCGTCGTGGCGTCCACGTGGCTGCCGGCCGGTTCGTGGATCTCCGACGACCTGGGGTGGGCCGTGGCCCGATCGGAAGGTGCGGGCACGCACCCGAGACCGGGGGTCAGGAACGCCTCTTCATCCAGGAGATGTCCTCGCCGCTGTGTCCCAGGGACCCCGCTTTCCAGGCGCGCATGTCGCGGCGGGCGTCCCGCACGTCGCGCGACATGGCTGCGCCGTCGCGATGGGGATGCTCGCCGTGCCGGCGGGCTTTCCAGCCGACCCAGGAAGCGAGCGCCACGACCAGGACGAGGGGCACCAGGAACATCCACATGGGAGCAGCATGTCGGGACTCCGCGGCGCCGGACAGGTGCCGTTTGCCACCACCCGGCGAAGCTTGGTTGCCGTGGCCGGGGCTTGACACGGCCGTCGGCCCGCCGTGCCGCCCTGAGTGTGCCGTGGCGCAGGGTGCCGCCCGCGGTGTCCCCGGCCGGGGACACCGCGGGCGGCGTGGGGTCATGTGGTGCTGAAGGTGAACCAGTTGACGTTCACGAAGTCGGCCGGCTGGCCGCTGGTGAACGTCAGGTACACGTCGTGCTTGCCGGTGATGCCCGAGATGTTCGCCGGGATCGTCGTCCAGCTCTGCCAGCCGCCCGTGTTGGCGACGGAGAAGCTGCCGATCGGGGCGTTGCTCCGGCTGTCCAGCCGGACCTCGACCAGGCCGCTGACGCCGCCCGCGGCCCCGGAGGCGACCCGGGCCTTGAACTGCCGGGCCGTGGTCGTCCCGAAGTCGACGCCGGAGTAGAGCGCCCAGTCGCCGTTCGCGAGCGACGCCAGGTTCTGGCCGCCGCCGCTGTCCGTCGTCGTCTCGACGGTCGTGCCGGACTGCTGCGTGTACGACTCGGCCTGGAGGGTGCCGTAGGCGCTGCCCGTGCCCCCGGTCGGCGGGGGAGAGGTCGGGGGTTGCGTGCTGCCGCCGCCTGAGCTGTAGACGGCGACGTAGTCGACCAGCATGGGTACGCCCGAGACCGTGGAGGCCGTCGGCGTCTTGTACCCCGCCACCGGGTCGGGGAAGGCCCCGCCCATCGCGACGTTCAGCAGGATGAAGTGGCCGTGGCCCGTGGCCGCGTTCCAGGTGGACGCGTCCATCTGGCTCGCGTTCACCGAGTGGAACTGGACCCCGTCGACGTACCAGCGCAGTTGCTGGGGGCTGACGCTGCGGTCCCACTCGAAGGCGAAGGTGTGGAAGTTGCCCTGGCAGGCGCTGCCGGGGCAGGCCCGGGTGGTGCCGAGGCCGCTGGTCTCGTTGCAGGGGCCGCCCGGGTTGGTGCCGCAGTGGAGCGTGCCCCAGACCTGGTTGACGCCGTTCACGTTCTCCATCAGGTCGAACTCGCCGATGGACGGCCAGTTCCAGTAGTTGCCCCGGTACGGCGCGCCAAGCGTCCAGAAGGCCGGCCAGTAGCCCGCCGCGGCCGCGCCGGTGACGTTCGGCATCTGGATGCGGGACTCGATGCGGAGCTTGCCGCCCGACGGGGGCTCGAAGTCGCTGCGGCGGGTCTCGACGCGCCCGGAGGTCCAGTTCCCCGCGGAGTCCCGGATCGGGGTGATGCGCAGGTTGCCCGAGCCGTCCTGGCGGAGGTTGGCGGTGTTGGAGGTGTAGGTCTGCACCTCGCCGGTGCCCCAGTTGGCGGCGCCACCGGGGTAGCTGGTGCCGGTGTCGATGATCCAGTTGTCGCCGGACGGGAGGGTGTTGGCGGCCCCGCTGAAGTCGTCGCTCCAGACGGTGGTCCAGCCGGACGGTGCCGACGGGACGGCGGCCCTGGCCGAGCCGAGCAGGCCCAGGCAGAGCGCGGTCACGGTGGCTGCAGCGGCCACCATCAGGGTGAGCGGTCTGGCGGCGTGGCGCCTGCCGGTGGTCGTACGCGCGGTCACGGGTGATGCCTCCTCGGGATCGGTGCCGGGGAAGGGTGCGGTTCCGGGTGGAGAGCGTCTGAGAGCGCTCTCATATGGCGGGAACACCTTCCCGCCAGGGTGAACCGCGGTCAATACATGGAACAAAAGAAGTCGCGCGCGGTTGTCTGCCTTCACTGCTTGGAGTCAGCGGCGCCGACCGCGGGTGGGCCGGGTTGTGCCGCGGGCGGGAAATGACGGCCGGGGAACGGGTGTTGGGGGCGGCAGATGGCGTGGTCAGGGCGCCCTGCCGACCACGTTCGCGCTGCTGAGAGCGCTCTCATAGCCAGGGCGACGGCCCCGGCGAACACCACCCCGGCCGAATCCGGCGGTCATGAAACGCGAAGACGTGGGTAGCCGATCCATGTACGAATGGGGGTGAATGCGACGCCGGCAGGTTCACGTCGGAAGCGTGGACGGCAGGCGACGCCGACGGCCGGTTCCGGCTGAGCGAGGCCCGGCGTGACCGCGCACCGCGCGGTCACCGCACCGTGGCTCGTACCCCCGGTGCCACCGGCCCGGCACAGGGCAACGGCGACCAGGGTCGCGCAAGGGAGTGCACCATGATCATCCTCGGTATCATCCTGCTCATCATCGGATTCCTCACCGGAATCTCGTTCCTGTGGACCCTGGGAGTCATCCTCGCGGTCATCGGCCTCGTGCTCTGGGTCCTGGGTGCCATGGGACACGCCGTCGCGGGGCGCCGCCACTACTACTGACGGCCGGTGAGCCCGAGCACGTGCCGCGCCCTGTGTCACCGAGGGCGCGGCACCCTCATGGGCGCGGGTCGCCCGGATGGGCTGCCTGCAGTGGTCACCTGCGCGCGCGGGGGATTGGTTGTGATATGTCCCCCCGACGCCCAGGTGCACTGGAGTATTCGCATGGAATCCGGTTCCTCCGCGCACAACTGCCCCTTCGACTTCGCCGAAGCCCTCGAGTTCGACCCGCAGCTGAAGCAGTTCATGGAGAACGAGCAGATCTCCCGCATCAAGCTGCCGCACGGCGAGGGTGAGGCCTGGCTCGTCACGCGGTACGAGGACGTGCGGACCGTGACGACCGACCGGCGTTTCAGCCGCGCCGCCGTCGTCGGCAAGGACTTCCCCCGCATGACGCCGGAGCCGATCGTCCAGGACGAGGCCATCAACGTGATGGACCCGCCGGACAGCAGCCGGCTGCGCTCGCTGGTCTCCAAGGGCTTCACGCCCCGGAACGTCGAGCACATGCGCCCCAGCATCGAGCGGGTCGTCGCCGAACTGCTCGACGGCATGGAGGAGAGCGGCTCCCCGGCCGACCTCGTGGAGCACCTGGCGGCGCCGCTCCCGCTGGCCGCCATCTGCGAGGTGCTCGACATCCCCGACGAGGACAGCTGGGAGCTGCGGGGCCACGCCCGCACCATGATGGACTTCAGCCCCGACAACCGGGACAACGCCGTCCACTCCAAGGCCTACCTGCGGGAGTACTTCACCAAGCTCACCGCCGAACGGCGCGCCCGCCCGGGCGACGACCTGGTCAGTGTGCTGGCCACCGCCCGTGACGGGGACGAGATCCTCAACGACAAGGAACTCGCCGTCATGGCCATGGTCCTGCTCATCACGGGCCAGGACACCACGTCGAACGAGATCGGCAACATCGCCTACACCCTGCTCACCCGCCCGCGCGAGCTGGCCATGCTGCGCGAGCAGCCGGACCGCATCCCGCAGGCCATCGAGGAGATGCTGCGGTACATCCCGTTCCGCAAGGGCGTCGGCATCCCGCGGATCGCCGTCGAGGACGTGGAGATGGGCGGCGTGCTGATCCGGGCCGGCGACGTCGTCCATGTCTCGTACCTGACCGCGAACCGCGACCCGGAGAAGTTCGACCGCCCCGACGAGCTGGACCTGGACCGCACCGGCACGCCCCACATGACCTTCGGCTGGGGTGGTCACCACTGCCTCGGCGCGCCGCTGGCGACCATGGAGCTCCAGGTGGCCTTCAGGGAGCTGCTGCGCCGCTTCCCGGACCTGAGGCTGGCCAAGCCCGCCGACGAGGTGCGCTGGAGCGCCACGTCGATCTGGCGCTACCCGGTGGCCCTGCACGTCGCCTGGTGAGCTGCCCGCTGCGGCCCCCCGCTCCGGCCTCCGTTCCGGCCCCGCACCCGCACGGGTGCGGGGCCGGTTCCGTCCCGTTCTCCCTCGTGACGGCGGGTGCGGGCCGCTCCGACATGCGGAATCCGCCCAAGTGACGTACGTTTTCCTGGTGGACGCAAATCTGAACAGGCCGTGAATCCACTTCGACAGCAGCCGGTCCCCCTTTGTGAACCGTCTTTTGCCGGGACCTCGTGAACGTCAGGCCTTCTGTGGGCGCGCACATGAATGCGCTCGTACCCCCTACCGCATTTTCGTGACAGGTACGGGCCTGCTCCGGAAATCCCGGAGCAGCGCGCCACATGGACCATAGCCCGCCGAGGGGCAGGAAATGGAGCCACGCATGGCTGTTCTGTGCAAGCCGGTGATCTCGGTTCCCGACAACGTTATCACCTGCGAACAAACGCTTGAGCTGGCACGGCGGCTGCACAAGGACCACCCGCAACTCGGCCTGACCCTCAGGCTCATTGAGAACACGGGCGTTCAGAAGCGGCATCTGATCCAGCCGATCGAAGAGGTGCTCAAACATCCGGGCTTCGACGTACGCAGCCAGATCTACGAGGCGGAGTCGAAGGCACGGGTACCGGCCGTCATACGACAGGCTCTTGACCAGGCCGAGTTGGAGCCCGACGAGATCGACATCATCGTGTACGTCTCGTGCACGGGATTCATGATGCCGTCGCTGACGGCGTGGCTCATCAACAAGATGGGATTCCGCCACGACACCCGTCAACTGCCCATCGCGCAGCTCGGTTGTGCGGCAGGAGGCGCGGCCATCAACCGCGCCCACGACTTCTGCACCGCGTACCCGGAGGCCAACGCCCTCATCGTGGCATGCGAGTTCTGCTCGCTGTGCTACCAGCCCACGGACCTCAGCGTCGGAACGCTGCTGTCCAACGGGCTGTTCGGCGACGGCATCGCCGCCGCCGTCGTCCGCGGCAGCGGCGGCACCGGGATGCGGCTGGAGCGCAACGCCTCCTACCTCATCCCGGACACGGAGGAGTGGATCTCCTACGCGGTGCGCCAGACGGGCTTCCACTTCCAGCTCGACAAGCGCGTACCCGGCACCATGGAGCCCCTGGCACCGGTGCTGCGCCAGGTCGCGGAGGACCACGCGTGGAACGCCGCCAAGCTGGACTACTACATCATCCACGCCGGCGGTCCCCGCATCCTGGACGACCTCTGCCGCTTCCTCGGGGTCCCGCCGGAGTCGTTCCGCTTCAGCCGGGCCACGCTGACCGAGTACGGCAACATCGCGAGCGCCGTCGTCCTCGACGCCCTGTACCGGATGTTCGAGGAGGGCTCCGCCCTCGACGGGCACCGCGGACTGCTGGCGGGCTTCGGCCCGGGCATCACCGCGGAGATGGTCCTGGGGACCTGGGTCACCAACGGGCTCGACGCCACGATGACGCCCCAGCACTCCTACGGGGAGTACGACGTCATCACCTGAGGCCGCGGCCCCGGTGACGGTCCGGGCCGGCGGTGGCCGGGACGCCACGGCGTCCCCCCATCCGCCGGCCCGGCCCCGCCGGCCGGGTGAGGCCTGTTCAGCCTTGCGACGCGACGGCCGCCGGGCCGTCGCCTAGCCCCCGGTTCTCCGGGCCCGTCACGCGGAGCCCGTCACGCGGGGACCGCCCGCTCGCGGGCGGTCACGAAGCCCACCACGGCCTCGGCGAAGCGACCGGGCTCCTCGATGTGGCCGAAGTGCCCGCTGTTCTCCAGGACCAGCAGCTCCGATTGGGGGATCAGCTCGTGCAGTTCACCGGCCCAGCGCATCCCGCAGACCACGTCGTACCGGCCCACCACGACCAGCGCCGGCACGGTGAGGGACCCCAACTGCCCGCGGTCGTCGACGGCATCGGGGACGAGGTCCTCGCCCAGCCCCGAGATGTGCGTGCCCGACACCGCGGCGCTCAGGGGCGCGAACTCCTCCTCCCGGCCCCAGTAGTCCGCGAAGTAGGCGGGCAGCAGCCCCTTGAGGACCGCCGTCATACCCGCGTCGTCGGAGATGGCGGACACCTTCTGGAAGGCTTCCAGGACCTCCGGCAGACCGGGGTGACCGGCGTGCCGGGCGGCGAACTCCTCCACCATGCGCATCGCCT
Source organism: Streptomyces sp. NPDC059718 (assembly GCF_042733315.1). NCBI lineage: Bacteria > Bacillati > Actinomycetota > Actinomycetes > Kitasatosporales > Streptomycetaceae > Streptomyces > Streptomyces sp. NPDC059718. Next base: position 57,724 of record NZ_JBHWGA010000053.1, on the reverse strand, counting down.
CGGCGCCGTGCTCGGGGCCGGTGACCGGCGCGCTGTCGTACAGGACGATCCCGGCGACACGCGCGGGCCGGTGCAGCGCGTGGTATTGGACGACGAAGCCGCCGTGCGAATGCCCCAGGAGGTGCACGCGCGGGGTGCCCAGGTGGTCGACGAGCGCGTCCAGGAACCGGCTGTAGCGCTCACGGGTGTAGCCGTGCGGGTGCGAGGGGAGACGGCCCGAGCCGCCGGTGCCGACCGGCTCCGGGTAGACGACCGTCAGGTGCCGTTCGACCTCGGGCATGCGCAGGTACTCCCAGAACACGCCCGGCCCGCCGGAGTGCGCGATGCACACCGGTCCGGTGCCGTGGACGTGGTAACGCTGGGCCACCCCGTCCACCTCGAAGGTGTGGGTGCCGGGGGACAGGGGGTCGGTCAGGGGGGTGGGCATCGCTGCTCCGTATCCGGAAGGTGTCGAGGACACCGACAGGACGCGGGGCGGCGCGGCAAGTTCGATCGCCGGCGAGTGACGGTCGTCACAACCCGGCGGCGGGCCGGCCGCGCACGCGCGCGGGGGCCGGTCGGCCCCGTCCTGCGGCGGAAATGATCCGTGTGGCCCCTGCTGCGGCAGTGCCGGCGCGTGCGACGGTCGTCGGACAGGGAAGGGAGCACGGCCATGAGCGGCAGGGCGGTGTTCTGGCGCTGGCGCCGCAATCCGCTGCGGCGACGGTCCGATGTTTTGGAGGCCTGGACGGGCGTGGCGGCGGCCCTGCTGATCGCCGCCGGGGCCCCGGCGGCCGGGGCGGCCACGGCGGCCGCGGTGGAGCAGTCCGAACTGCGGCGGAGCCAGGGCACCCACCTGGCGACGGCCGTCCTGACCGAGGACGCCGCGAAGGCCGTGGAGAACCCGTACACCGGCTCCATCGGAAAGGTCCTCGCCACCGTCCGGTGGACCGCGTCCGACGGCTCCGCCCGAACCGGTCAGGCCCGTGTCGAACCGGGCAGTCCCGCGGGTTCCACGACGTCCGTCTGGCTGGACGCGAACGGCCGGCTGCAGCAGAACCGGCTCACCCCCGCGCAGGCCGAGGCCCAGGGGGTCGTCTTCGGCTCGGTCGCCGCCGCGGGTGCCTGCGCGCTGGTCCTCGCCGGGCGCTGGGTCGTCCGCCTGCGGATCGACCGCCGGCGCGCCGCGGCCTGGGGCCGCGAGTGGGAGGAGAGCGGCCCCTCATGGGGCCACCGCAGGGCCTGATCCCCGACGGCCCCCCGGCCGGCGCGCGGGGCCCGGACGTCGCCCGGCGCCCGGGGGGAAGCCGGCGGCGGACGACGGGCAGGGCGGACGAGGAGGCGCGGTGAGTGGTCTGGTGGTCGTAGGAGCGGACGGCTCGGCCTCGAGCCTTGCCGCGGTGGAGACGGCGGCCCGGGAGGCCGCATGGCGCGGCGCCGGACTGCGGGTGGTGCACGCCTTCCTGTGGCCGGCCATGCACGTGCCGCTGGGACCCCCGGCCCTGGGCCCGTCCGAGGGCGGCCTGCGGAACGCCGCGCAGCGGGTGGTGGCGGAGGCCGTGGAACGCGCCGGGCGCGCGGCACCGGAGGTGGACGTGACCCACGCCGTGGTGACCGGGGAACCCCTCACCGTGCTGGAGGCCCAGTCGCGCGCCGCGGAACTGGTCGTCGTGGGATCCCGCGGCATGGGCGGCTTCGTCGGCCTGATGCTGGGTTCGACGGCGGTGCACCTCGCCGCGCACGGCCAGTGCCCGGTCCTGGTGGTCCGGGAGCAGCCGGCCGCCGGCGGTCCGGTCCTGCTGGGCGTCGACGGTTCCCCGGTCGGCGCGGACGCCGTCGACTTCGCCTTCGCCGAGGCCGCGTTGCGCGGCGCCGAACTCCTCGCCCTGCACGCGTGGACCCCGTGGCACACGCCCGTACCGCCGCCCCAGGACCCCGCGATGCCGTACGCGAGCGAGCCGGGCGAACTCGCCCGCACCGAGGAACGCCTGGTGGCCGAGACGATCGCGGGACGGCGGGAGCGCTACCCCGGGGTCACGGTCCGCACGAAAACGGTGCGTGGCGCGACCCGCGAGACCCTCATCGAGGAGAGCCGGACCGCGCAGCTGCTCGTCGTCGGCGCACGCGGACGCGGCGGTTTCTCGGGGCTGGTGCTCGGCTCCGTCAGCCAGGCGGTCCTGCACCACGCGCACTGCCCGGTCGCCGTGGTGCGCGGCTCCGCCGCCGGACGGTGAGGGCGGTGCGCGGCGCTCCATGATGGGGCGCCGGGGGTGCCTTTGCCGGGGCGTCCGGGTCCGGCAGGTCGTGGTGGTGGCCCGCGTACGGCGGGCCGGCCGTCCGCACCGGGCGCGCTGCCCTGCCCCCGGCCGCGTGGCACTGCACGTGCGTTCCGCGGGGCGGTGGCCGGGGTGCTCGGGCGGTCGGCGATGAGGAACGTGCTCAGCCGACCAGGATGCGGCGTCCGGTCACGCTTGCCGGGACGACGCGGATCCACAGGTCGCGGTCGCCGCCCGCCCAGGGTCCGGCGTACTCGCGCTCCGCCAGCCGGCGCACGGCCCCCGGGTCGGTGACGGCGGAGGCGACACCGCGGACGAGCACGCTCCAGCCCTGGCTGAGGCCCTCGTCGACCTGGTCGACCTCGAAGGCGCACCTGGTGTCCGCGGCCGCCGCGGGCGTGGCCCCGGGATGGGTGCGGAAGGCGATCACGCCCTCGGCGACCGTGTAGTTGACCGGCAGGATCGCCAGCCCGTCGGGCGTGTCCAGCCCGATCCTGCCGACCCCGTGCGTGGACAGCAGCGCCCAGCACTCCCCGGGGCCGAGTTCCACCAGTGACGCCCGGCCCGCCGCGCGTCCCCGGCCGGGCGGCAGCTCCGCCTCGCCGCCGCTCAGCGCGGACACGCTCGTCCCCAGCGCCGTGGCCAGCCCGTGCAGGGTGGAGCTGCCCGGCGCCGCGGTCGGCTCCTGCTCCACGTACCGCAGATAGCCCGGGGCGATGCCGGCGCGTTCCGCCGTCTCCTCCAGGGACAGACCCAGTTCCTCCCGGCGGCTCGCGATCCGGCGCCCGATGTCCCCGGCCGCGGCGGCCGCGTCCTGCTGCGTCATGACCGGTCACGTCCTTCCGTACGTCGCGGATGCGTCCCCTCCAGGGTCCCGCGGCCGGCGCGGCGGCGCCGCCGAGACGGCGTCCGGGCCGGACCGACGGCACAGGTACGGCCGCCACCCCCGGCGACCGCGCCGGTACACGCCCCGTACGCTTGATCACAGCGGTGACCTGCTCCCACTGTCCCGGGCGGCGCATGCCCTCGCCCATGGGCCGGTCGGCCCCCGGACGGGCCCGGCGGGCCCCTGCCGGAGGCCCGTCGCCGGCGGGAAGCTGGGGGCGAACAGCCCACGCCCTTCGTCCCGTTCGCCAGGAGGCACGTCATGTCCCGTACGGTCACCGCCGGTCTCGACGGATCACCCGAGAGCCTGGCCGCCGCGGACTGGGCCGCCCGCGAGGCACTGCGCCGCGGACTGCCCCTGAGGCTCGTGCACGTCCACGACTGGCAGCCGTACACGTCCGCCTACGCCCCGCTGGCCGGGGCGGTGGCCGCGGTGGACCCCGACGTCCAGCGGCAGTGGGCCGAGTCCGTGCCGCGCGACGCCGCGGACGAACTCGCCGGGCGTCACCCGGACCTGGAGATCTCCGCCGGACTCGTGAGCGGGCAGCCCGCGGCGGCCCTCGCGGCCGCCGCCGAGGAGTCGGAGCTGCTGGTGCTCGGCTCCCGGGGCCTCGGCGCGCTCGCCGGTTTCCTCGTCGGCTCCGTGGCCTCCGCGACCGTCGCGCAGGCCGTCCGCCCCGTCGTCCTCGTACGGGCCGGTGAGACGGGCAAGGACGAGCACCGTCCGGACCTCGACGGGCTGGTCTCGGAGTACACGCCCTTCCGTGACGTGGTGCTCGGCATCGACCTCGCCCGTCCCCACGACGATCTGCTGGCCTTCGCCTTCGAGGCCGCCGTGCTGCGCGGGACGGGCCTGCGCGTCGTCCACGGCTGGAACCTGCCGGGCTCCTACGGTTACAACCCCGCGGCGATCGCCCTGGACCTGGAGCACGAGCTGACCGACGCCCAGGCGAAGGCGCTCACCCAGGCGCTGGCGCCGTGGCGGGCCAAGTACCCCGCCGTCGAGGTCCTGGAGCACTCCCTGGTCGGCGGGGCGGCGCACCATCTGGTCGAGGCGGCGGCCGACGCCTCACTGGTCGTCGTCGGCCGCCGTGTCCGCCACGCGGTTGCCGGCCTGCACATCGGCCCGGTGACCCATGCGGTGCTGCACCATGCCAAGGCGCCCGTGGCGGTCGTCCCGCACGACTGACGGTCGTCACGCCCGAGGCCGTCCCGGGTCAGCGGCTGGGGCGGCCCACCGCGTCGATGAGCGCCGTCTCCTCGTCCGTCAGCCGCAGCGCACCCGCCGCCAGGTTGTCCGCCAGGTGCTCCGGATCGCCGGTCCCCGGGATGGCGAGCACGTGGTCGCCCTGCGCGAGCGTCCACGCCAGCCGCACCTGCGCCGGCGAGACACCGTGGGCGGCCGCGACGTCGAGCACCGCGTCGCTCTCGGCACCGCCGGCGCCGGGCCCCTGCTCGCGGCCCCCGCCGGCGATGGAGAAGAAGGGCACGAAGGCGATGCCCTGGGCACCGCACTCCCGCAGCAGGTCATCGCTCTCGCGCGCGTCGACGCCGTAGCGGTTCTGGACGCACACCACGGGGGCGATGGCCCGTGCCTCGGCCAGGTGCTCGGGACGGACGTTGGACAGCCCCAGGTGGCGGACGAGCCCGGCCTCACGCAGCTCGGCCAGGGCGCCGAAGTGCTCGGCGACGGAAGTGCCGCCCATGAAGCGGAGGTTGACCAGGTCGAGGTGCTCGCGGCCGAGCTGCCGCAGGTTCTCCTCGACCTGGCCGCGCAGCTGGTCGGGGCGGGCGGCGGTGGCCCACTCCCCGGAGGCGTCCCGTGCGGGCCCCACCTTGGTGGCGATGACCAGGTCCTCCGGGTACGGCGCCAGGGCCGAGTTGATGAGCTCGTTGGCCGAACGCAGCCGTGAGAAGTAGAAGGCGGCGGTGTCGATGTGGTCGACGCCGAGCTCGACGGCGCGGCGCAGCACGCCGATCGCGTGGTCCCGGTCGCTGGGCGTGCCGAGGTGGAAGGCGGCGCTGCCGGTCAGCCGCATCGCGCCGAAGCCGATCCGGTTCACCTTCATGTCGCCGAGGAGCCAGGTGCCGGCGGCGGCCGCGGAGATCCTGCCAGTGGTCATGGGTGACTGTTTCCTTTCGCCGGCCTGGAGTATCCCCCGACGCCTTCCGTCGCCGGTGAGCGGGCCGGGACGGCCACCGCCACCCGCGAACCCCTGGTGCGGCGCACTGACCGCGCTTGCCGTCCCGCCTCCGTTCTTGAACGATTCAGTACATGACGGGGAGGAACATACGCGGCGGTGGCCACCGCGACAAGACGCCCGGCACCTGAAGCCGCTGTCCCGCCCTCGCGGGACGGCTTGCTGTCGCCCTGTCACCCCTTCTGCAAGGGTTTGTGATGGTCCGTCGGCAGCCTGGTCCCCGCAGGCAGTGGTTTGGCCTGCCGCTCTTGACGGTCTCCGCGGAGTCACCCTAGGTTGCCGCTGGCTCTAAAAACGATTCATTCGCTCTCAGGCCAGTGGCCGGGCATCGGGCTGCCCGGCAACCGCGTTCCACGGCCGCATGCCGCCGGACAACCGCCGACCGGTGGTACTCCTCCGCGCCCGGAAGGAGTTCCGAGAATGTCCGCACCACCTCCGTCCCAGCCGTCCCGCCGCAACGTGCTGACTGCCGGCATCGCCGCGGCCGCGACCCTCACGGCTGCCACGCAGGCCGTCCAGGCGACCCCGGCCGCCGCCGCGCCGAGCGCCCCCGAGCGGGCGGGCGACGTCCGGAGCGGGCCGACGCCCGCGGCGGGTCCGAAGCTCGACCCTCTGCCGCTGTCCGCCGTGCGCCTGCTGGACGGCCCGTTCCTCGACAACATGCGGCGCACCTGCGCCTACCTGCGCTTCGTCGACGCCGACCGGCTCCTGCACACCTTCCGCCGCAACGTCGGACTGCCCTCGTCCGCCGAGCCCTGCGGCGGCTGGGAGGCCCCGGACGTCCAACTGCGCGGCCACACCACCGGGCACCTGCTGTCCGCGCTCGCCCAGGCCCACGCCCAGACCGGCGACCAGGTCTACGCCGACAAGGCCCGCGTCCTCGTCGCCGCGCTCGCCGAGTGCCAGGCGGCCGCGCCCGCCGCCGGGTTCCACGACGGCTACCTGTCGGCCTTCCCCGAGTCGGTCTTCGACAGCCTGGAGGCGGGCGGCAAGCCCTGGGCGCCGTACTACACCCTGCACAAGATCATGGCCGGGCTGCTCGACCAGTACACCCTCAGCGGCAACCGGCAGGCCATGACCGTGCTGCTGGGGATGGCCGCCTGGGCGGACGCGCGGACCGCACCGCTGCCGTACGAGCGCATGCAGTCCGTGCTCAAGGTGGAGTTCGGCGGGATGAACGACGTCCTGACCCGCCTCCACCTCGTCAGCGGCGACCCCGCGCACCTGCGCACCGCCCGCCGCTTCGACCACGAGGAGCTCTACGCGCCGCTCGCCGCCGGACGCGACGAACTCGCCGGCCGCCACGCCAACACCGAGATCGCCAAGGTCGTCGGTGCGCCGTTCGGCTACGAGGCGACCGGGGAGCGCCGCTACCTCGACATCGCGCGCACCTTCTGGCACACCGTCGTGGAGCACCACACGTACGCCATCGGCGGCAACTCCAACCTGGAGTTCTTCGGGCCCCCGGACGAGATCGTCAGCCGTCTGTCGGAGAACACCTGCGAGAACTGCAACAGCTACAACATGCTCAAGCTCGGCCGGCAGCTGTTCCTGCACGAGCCGTCCCGCACCGCCTACATGGACCACTACGAGTGGACCCTGCACAACCAGATGCTGGGCGAGCAGGACCCCGACTCCGAGCACGGCTTCGTCACGTACTACACCGGGCTGTGGGCCGGTTCCCACCGGCAGCCCAAGGGCGGGCTCGGCGCGGCGCCCGGCAGCTACAGCGGCGACTACGACAACTTCTCCTGCGACCACGGCACCGGTCTGGAGACCCACACCAAGTTCGCGGACAGCATCTACTTCCAGTCCCGCGACGCGCTCTCGGTCAACCTCTTCATCCCCTCCGAGGCGGCCTGGCGGCCCCACGGGGCGACGGACGGGGTGACGATCCGTCAGCACGCCGTCTCCGAGGACACCGTGCGCATCACCGTCGCCGAGGGCGGCGGCCGCTTCGCGCTCAAGGTCCGCATACCGGGCTGGCTGGCGGACGGCCGGGGGCGGGCCGGGGTACGCGTGGCCGGACACCCCTACACGGGCCGCGTCGAGCCCGGCACCTACCTCACCCTCGACCGGCGCTGGCGGGCCGGGGACACCGTCGAACTCACCCTGCCCCGCGAACCCGTGTGGCGCCCCGCGCCCGACAACCCGCAGGTGCGCTCGGTGTCGTACGGTCCGCTCGTCCTGGCCGGCACCTACGGCCCGACGGAGCTGAACACCATCCCCGAGATCCGGCCGGAGTCCCTGCGGCCCGTGCGCGGCGGCGACGGCGCGTTCACCGCCGAGGCGGCCGGCGGCGCGGTCACCCTGAAGCCGTTCCACCAGGTCCACCACGAGAACTACACGGTCTACTGGGCGGTCGCCCCCGGCGCCGGCCGCGAGCGGGACGTCGCCCGCTACCCCCTCGACGAGGGCACCGGCACCAGCGCCGCCGACGCCACCCGGACCTTCGCCCCCGCGACGCTCACCGCGGGCGCCTCCTGGACCGCGGACGGGCCGGGCGGCCGGACCGCCGTCGCCCTCGACGGCGCCGGGGGCCACGTCGCGCTGGCCCCCGCCCTGCCCGCCGGGCTGTCCGAGCTGACCGTCAGCATGTGGGTACGGGTGGACGCCCTGGTCAACTCCGCCCGCGTCTTCGACCTGGGCTACCACAAGGACACCTATCTGTTCCTCACCCCGCGCACCGGCGCGGGACGCGCCCGGGCCGCCCTGAAGATCGCCGGCATGGAGGCCGAGGACGTCATCGACGCCGCCGCACCCCTGCCCACCGGCCGCTGGACCCACGTCGCGCTCACCCTCGGCGACGGCACCGGCATCCTCTACGTCGACGGCGCCGAAGCCGGCCGCAACGCGGCGATGGCCGCGAGTCCGCTGCTGCTCGGCACGACCACGCACAACTACCTCGGCCGTTCCCAGAACCCCACGCACCCCTACCTCACCGGTGCGGTCGCCGGCTTCCGGCTGCACAACCGCGCCCTGGCGCCCGCCGACGTCGCAGCCCTCGCGGCCCCCTGACACGGCCGGCGCGAGCGCCACGGCCCGCCCATCCGCCTGCACCCGCCCTCACCTCACGGAGTACCGCCATGCCTGAACTCCCCCTGTCCAGACGCCGTTTCGTGGCCGCAGCAGGGGTGACCGGAGCCGCGCTGGCGTCCGGCCTGCCCCTCCCGGCGTACGCCGCTGCGCAGCACCACGGCGCGACGGGGACGACCTGGTCGCCCGCCGACTTCGCCGACCCCGCCAAGGACAGCCGCCCGACGGTCTACTGGTACTGGAACGGCCCCGTCACCCCGGAACTCGTCGACGCCCAGATGGCGGACCTGCGGGACAAGGGGATGTACGAGGTCGTCCTCTTCCCGTTCGACAACGCGGAGATGCAGCCGGTCTTCTTCACCGAGGAATGGTTCGCGATCGTCGGCCACGTCCTGCAGACCGCAGAGAAGACCGGCATGCGGGTATGGATCTTCAACGACGACCACTTCCCCAGCGGCCGATCCGGCGAGTACATCGTCAAGGGCGGCCAGGTCGGCTCGCGCACCTACGAGCCCCGACCCGACCTGCGGCTCAAGGCCCTGTGGCGGTCCAGCGCGGTCGTCTCCGGACCCGCCACCGTCGACCTGCGCACCACCACCGGCGTCGGCGTGGACACCACCTCGCTGGTCGCCGACGCCGCGGTCCTGGGCGGCGCGGCCGTGCTGCGCAGGGGAGAGGGGTGGCGCGACTACACCGTCACCGGCAGCGGCCGGGCCGACCAGGTGTCCGCCGGAGTCGTCGTCCGCGCCGCCGCCGACGGCACCGCGGGCTACGCCGTCGAGTTCGACCAGACCGGCGTGGTCACCGTGTCGCTCCTCGCGAAGGACCGGGACCCCGTCGAACTCGCCCGCTCCACCCGCACCGACGGCTTCAACAAGACCAAGTTCCACACCCTCGCCGTGACCGTCAGCGGCTCCACCCTGACCGTGACCCTCGACGGCAAGGCCAAGGGCACCGTCACCGACACCACCCACCCCGCCGGCGGCGCCGGCGTCCGTGCCACCGGGACGGAGCGCGCCCTGTGGGCGAGCCTGGTCGTGACCGCGGCCGACGGCACCGCCCTCTACACCCGGACCGCCTTCGGCGACCCCGCCGCCGCGGGCGACTTCCCCGCCCGGATCCCGCCCGCCGGCGCCGCGACCCCCGCCGCGGCCGCCGCCCGCCCGGTCGGCGCCACCTCCAGCGACCAGGTCGTCGAACTCACCGGGGAACTCGGCGAAGGCCGCACCTGGCGCGTCCCCGAAGGCGACTGGCTGATCGACGTGTTCGGCGGCACCCCGCTGGTCGACGACTCCCAGGGCTACAGCCGCAGCTACGTCGACCTCCTCGACGACGAGCCGGTGGAGCTGTTCCTCGACATCGTGCCCGGCGAGTACCACCGCAGGTTCGCCCGCTACTTCGGCAACGTCATCCCCGGCTTCTGGGACGACGAGCCGTTCTTCGCCTCCGCCGAGGCGCACTTCAAGCGCCTCCCGTGGTCGCCCACCCTGGCCGCGGCCCTGCGGAAGACCGGCACCGAGCCCGGCACCGCCTACGCGACGGCCTTCGACGACCTCGGCCGCACCGGCCGCATCACCCGGGGCCGCTACTGGCAGGCCGTCTCGGACCGCTTCGCCGGCTACTTCCGCAAGCAGTCCCAGTGGTACGCCGAGCGCGGCGTCGCGCTCATCACCAACCCGCTGTACGACGAGACCTCGCCCTCCAAGCGGATCGTCTCCACCGGCGACCTGCACAAGGTCCACCAGTGGGCGCAGGTGCCCGGCGGCGACATCATCACCGCCGAGTACGTGGCCGGACAGCCCACCATGATCCCCCGCAACCCGGTCAGCGTCGCCCACCAGATGGGCCGCGACCGGGCCCTGCTGGAGTGCTTCGGCAACATGGGCTGGCAGGTCGCGCCCGACTTCGTGCGGGCGCTGGTCGGCGCCAACGCCGCCCGCGGCGTCAACCTCACCGTGCTGCACGCCCTGTGGACCGACGAGCAACGTGTCTTCTTCCCGCCGCCGTTCGGTCCGCGCGCACCCTGGTGGTGGGCGATGGAGCCGATCGCCGACTGGATCGGCCGCGTCATGGAGGTCGCCCGCGGCACCTCCGGCGTCCGCACCGCCCTGATCCAGCCGCAGCGGGCCGCCGAGCAGTGGCGCGGCACCACCCGCCAGGGCGAGGTCGACGGCGCCTTCACCGACGCGGCGTACGCGCTGGAGAGCGCCCAGGTCGACTTCGACCTCGTCCACGAGGGCGCCCTCTCCGGGGACCCGGAGCTGCTCGCCCACGCCCGCGTCCACCAGGGACGGCTCGTCGTCGGCGAGGCCGGCTACGACCTGGCCGTCCTCCCCGTCACCCCGACCCTCGACGCCGCCGCCGTCACCCGCCTCGAAGCCTTCGCCCGGCAGGGCGGCACCGTCGTCGCCGTCGGCACCCTGCCCCAGGAGGACGCCGGCGGACGCGACCGCACCCTGGAGCGCGCGCTGAACGGCCTCTTCGGCGACGCCGTCCCCGGCACCCACCGCGTCGGCGCGGGAACCGCCGTCCGTGTCGCGGACACCGCCGCCCTCGGGGACGCGGCGCGGGACGCGGGAGTCGCCGCGGCCGTCCTCGAACCGCGGGCACCGGCCGTACGGGTGCTGCGCACCACCCGCGGCAAGGACGTCGCCTTCCTCCTCAACAACGAGAGCGCCGCGCAGGTCGACACCGTCGCCGTGCTCCCCGCCACCGGCGCCCCCGAACTCTGGGACCCCGTCACCGGCACCGTGCGCCCCGCGCCCGTCCACCGGGAGCAGAAGCACGGTGGCATCCGCCTGCCGCTGCGGCTCGCCCCGTACGAGACCCTCGCCGTCGTCGTGCGCGCCGGCGCGAAGGAAGGTCCGCACCTCACGGACAGCACCCTGCCCGCCGCGTCCATCACCTCCGTCAAGGCCGCCGGTCAGACCCTGCGCGTCACCGCCGTCCTCGACGCACCCGGCGACCACGTCCTCACCGGCACCGACGGCGGCCGTACCTACCGGGGCACGGTACGCGTCACCGACCCGCTCGCCCCGCTCCCCGTGGACGGCGACTGGACGCTCACCCTGCAGCGCGCCGGAGCCACGCCGGTCACGGGCCCGCTGGGCAGCTGGACGACGGTGGAACCGCTGTTCTCCGGCAGCGGCACCTACACCACCGAACTCGTCCTCGACGCCGGGACCCTCGACGGCCGGGGCTTCCGCCTCGACCTCGGCCAGGTCAGGGAGGTCGCCTCGGTCACCGTCAACGGAACCGAACTGCCCCCGCTGCCGTGGGCCCCGTACACCACCGACGTGACGGAGCTGCTGCGCGCGGGCCGGAACACCCTCACGGTGCGGGTGTCCAACACCCTCTCGAACGAGCGCAACAAGCCCCTGCCGTCCGGACTCCTCGGCCCGGTGACCCTGCGGCCGTACCGCGAGGTCACCGCCACCCTGCGGCGGATCTGACGTGCCGTCCCCCGCAGCGACGAACCCGCAGCACCCGCCCACCGCACCGCCGTCAAGGAGCACCCGCATGCCCCGACCCCCGCGCGCAGGCACCCGGCGTACCCCGGCCCTCGCCGTCGCGACCGGTCTCACCGCGCTCGTCACGATCCTGCCCACCGCCGTCACCGCGGAGGCCGGCGCGCCCGCGTCGCTGACCGCGACCACCCTGCGCACCCAGAAGCTCACCCAGGCCCTCGGCATCGACGACACCACCCCCGAACTGAGCTGGGCCCTCACCGGCCGCTCACCGGGGCTCGTCCAGACCGCCTACCGGGTCCAGGCCGCCACCTCGCCCACCAGGCTCCGGCAGGGCCGCCCCGACCTGTGGGACTCCGGCAAGGTCGCCTCCGCCGTCCCGCAGACCGTCTACGCCGGCAAGCAGCTCGGCTCCCGCACCCGGGTCTACTGGCGCGTCATGCTCTGGTCCGCCGCGGGCTCCCACGGCGCGGACCACGCCGCCGACTGGAGCACGCCCGCGTCCTTCGAGACGGGCCTGACCAAAAACAGCGACTGGCAGGCCGACTGGATCACCAACACCGACTGGCAGCTGGGCAAGCGCGACGTCACCCCCGTGGTCGTCAAACTGCCCCGCACCACCGCCCGCTACCTCCGCCTGGACGTCACCCGCCTCGGCCTGCCCCTGCAGGAGGACTTCCCGGGCCGCACCTGGCGCCTGCAGCTCGGCGAGATCGACGTCCGCGACGCGGACGCCGGCACCTCGGGCCTCGCCAAGGGCGCCGCCGTCACCGCATCCGAGTCCAACACCCTCCGCAAGACCTGGGAACCGGCCCTCGCCGTGGACGGCCTACCCAACAGCGCCCTCCAGACCGCCGCCGGCTACTCCAGCGCCGCGCACACCGGACCGGACGTCTCCCAGCAGCCCGTGACGCTCACCCTCGACCTGAAGTCCGTGAAGACCTTCGACGAGATCGCCCTCTACCCCCGCGCCGACGTCCTCACCGACGACGGCCGCGTCCCCGGCTTCCCCACCGACTACACCCTCGCCACCGCCGACACCCCCACCGGGCCCTTCACCCAGGCCGCGGCCGTCACCGGCCAGCAGCCGCCGAAGCCCTGGCTGCCGTCCGGACTGCCCCTGTTCACCAAGGACTTCGCCCTGCCGAAGCACGTGCGCAGCGCCCGCCTCTACGTCTCGGGCCTCGGCATCTACGACGCCACCATCAACGGCAGACAGGTCGGCGACGCCGTCCTCGAACCGGCCAACACCACCTTCACCAAGCGCGTCCAGTACGCCACCTACGACGTCACCGACCTGCTGCGCACCGGCGGTAACACCGTCGGAGTCTCCCTCGGCAACGGCATCTCCAACGTCGTCAGCACCGCGGACCGCTACCGCAAGCTCTACGGGAACATCAGCGACCCCAAGCTGATCGCCCAGCTGGAGGTCACCCTCGCCGACGGCACCGTCCGCCGCATCAGCAGCGGCGACGACTGGCGGACCACGCTCGGCCCCACCACCTCCTCCAACTGGTACGGCGGCGAGGACTACGACGCGCGCCGCGCCGTCCCGCACTGGGACGAACCCCGCGGCAGCCGCGCCGGCTGGGACAAGGCCGTGACCGTCGCCGGTCCCGGCACCGCCGACGCGCCCGCCCGGCTCAGCGCCCGCGAGACCGAACCGATCCGGGTCGTCGAGACCCTCACCGGCACGGAAGTGCCCGGCGCCGAGGGCAGCCGGGTCTTCGACCTGGGCAGGAACATCGCCGGCTGGCCCGAGGTCACGGTGCGGGCACCCGCCGGCACCACCGTCCGCATCGTGCCCGCCGAGAGCCTGAAGGACGGTCACGCCTTCCAGTCCATCAGCAACGTCGGCGGGCCGCTGTGGGACAGCTACACCACCGGCGGCTCCGGTGCCGAGACCTGGCACCCCGAGTACGGCTACCACGGCTTCCGCTACCTGGAGCTGAAGGGCCTGCCCGCCGGGGCCACGGTGACCGTCCGCGGCAAGGTCCTGCACACCGACAACACCTCGGCCGGTGACTTCACCAGCTCCAACGACCTGGTCAACGGAATCCACTCCATCATCCGCCGCTCCATCGAGGGCAACATGATGAGCGTCCTCACCGACTGCCCGAGCCGCGAGAAGCTCGGCTGGCTGGAGCAGGACCAGCTCGTCTTCCCCACCCTCGCCGCGAACTACGACATGGAGTCCCAGCTCCGGAAGATCGTCCGCGACATGGCCGACGGCCAGACCCCCGAGGGCCTGATCACCTCCACCACCCCGGAGTACACGGCCCTGCCCGGCGGCTACCGCAACGACTCCAACTGGGGCGGTGCCTTCGTCCTGGTGCCGTGGCAGCTCTACACCACCTACGGCGACCAGGAGACCCTCGCCACCTACTACCCGCAGATGCGGAAGTACGTGACCTTCCTGGAGGAGAAGGTCTCCGGCGGCATCCTCGACTACGGCCTCGGCGACTGGTTCACCCCGGACACCACCTTCCCCCGCGCGGTGGCGGGCACCTACGGCTACTGGCGCGTCGTCGACGCCATGAGCCGCATCGCCGCGCTCCTCGGTGACCAGGACGCCGCGGCCGGGTACCGGGCCAAGGCCGACGCCAGCGCCAAGGCCCTCGCGGACAAGTACTACGACCCCGCGAAGGGCACCTTCGGCGGCGGCGGACACGGCGCGGAGGCGCTCGCCCTCGACATGGGAGCCGTCCCGGCCGACCAGCGCGACCGGCTGCTCGGCCACTTCGTCGCGAGCGTCGAGGCGGCGGACTTCCACCTGAACCTGGGGGAGATCTCGCTGCCCGCCGCCTTCCGGGTGCTCTCGGAGTCCGGGCACGACGACGTCGTCGGCCGGATCGCCACCCAGACCACCAGTCCCAGCTACGGCTACCAGGTGCTGCACGGCAACACCACGCTCGGCGAGAGCTGGGACGGCGGCCCCGGCCAGTCCCAGAACCACTTCATGCTGGGCGCGATCGACGCCTGGTTCACCGCCCGCCTCGCGGGCATCCAGCAGGCGCCCGGCTCCATCGGCTACCGCGAACTCCTCGTCGACCCGGCCCTCGTCGCCGGCCTCACCTCCGCCTCCGGCTCGTACCGCACCCCGTACGGCACCGTCAGCACCTCCTGGCGCCTGGACGGGGACGCGTACCGGCTGCGGCTCACCGTGCCCGCGGGCACCACGGCCGAGGTGCACGTGCCGGTGACCTCCGGTGAGGTGGCCGCGCCCCAGGGCGCCCGCTTCGTCCGCTCCGCCGACGGGGAGCGGATCTACGAAGTCGGCTCCGGCGACTGGACGTTCACCTCGACCTACCGCGCCGGCACCTGACCCCGGCCCGTACGACGCGCCCCGGCCGGCCGCACATCCCCATGCGGCCGGCCGGGGCGGCGGCGTTCAGCAGTGGTCCTCGACGTAGACCATGCGGCGGCCCGCCTCGGTCCGGAACTCATGGGCCAGGTAGCGGCCGGTCGCCCAGGTCCCGCCGGGGCCCTTGTACGCGCCCTTGACCAGGCCCCACAGCCCGGGACGTTCGGCCGCGGTCGTCGGCCGTGGGCTGATGCCGCCCATGTCCCCCCAGACGAGGGGGATCGCCGCATCCCCGACGAGCCGGCGGACGGCGCGCAGGTCCAGGCGCTTGCGGTGGAGAACCCAGCAGGTCCCCTCTTCGTCGACGAGCGTCACGGGGCCGTTCTTGAGGCTGTCGGGGTTCGAGGGGAATCGCCGCATGCGCCGAGTCTCCCAGCCGGTGGGCCGGTCGGCGAGGTCTATGCCCTCGCTGGCCGGGGCAGCAGCGACGCCGGGAGCAGGCCGAGCGCGGCGAGCCCGGCGAGGAGGACGAGGGTGGTGCTCATCGTCGGGCCCGGCATCCCGGCCGTGCCCGTCGTGCCGGCCGCGACCGCGATGCCGAGGGTCGGGCCGACGTTCATCGCCGTCTGCTTCAGGCCCCCGACGACCCCGGCGTACCCGGGTGGCGCGTCGCCGACGACGGAGGCGGTGGCGGTCACCATGACGGTGGCGAAGCCCGCGCCGAGCACGGCGAACGCGGCAGCCATGGCGGCCCACGCGCTGCCCGGCCCGGACCGCGAGAGCAGCGTGATGCCCAGGACGACCAGGAGCGTGCCGCACAGGGCGGTACGGCGCGGGCCGTAGCGGCGCAGCGCGGCACTCGCGGCGGGTGCGCCGAGCACCATGAGCGCCGTCAGCGGGAGCACCCTCAGGCCCGTGGCCAGCGGGTCGAGACGCAGCACGTCCTGAAGGTAGAACGTGGCCCGGAACAACGTGCCGAACAGCCCCGCGGTCGTCACCAGCAAGATGGCGACGGACGCCGTCACGGGTACCGAACGGGCCACCGCGCGGGGCACGTTGGGATGCCGTGCGCGCCGCTCGTACACGATGAGCACCGCGACGGCGCCCGCCACGGCGAGGAGTTCGAGCACCGTACCGGCACCCGTCCACCCCCGCTCGGGTATGCCCGCCAGCGCGTGCACGAGGGCCGCGAGCGCCAGCGCGAGCAGGGCCGCCCCGGCCGTGCCGACCCTCCCTCCGCCCCCGTCCGGCCGCGGCGGCACGGGCACCCGGACGGCGAGCGTGAGCACGGCGATCGCGAGCGCGAGGGGGACGTTGATCCAGAACACCGCGCGCCATCCCAGGTGCGCCACGACGAGCCCGCCGAGGACGGGACCGGCACCCGCGGCCACCGCGAGCGCGCTCGTGCGGACGGCGATCGGCCGTCCCAGCCGGTCCTCGGGGTAGGCCAGCCGCAGCAGCGCGAGCGTCGCGGGCTGCAGGAGCGCACCGAACACGCCCTGGGCCACGCGCAGCGCGATGACCCAGCCGACGCCGCCCGCGACGGCGATCCCGGCCGACGCCGCCCCGAAACCCAGCACCCCGGCGCAGAGCAGGCGCCGGTGCCCGTAGCGGTCCCCGAGCCGGCCCGCGAGCACGAGCAGTGCCGCCACCGCCACCAGGTAGCCCGTGCTGGTCCACTGGACCTCGGCGACGCCCGCACCGAGATCCCGCTGCAGGCTGGGCTGCGCCACCAGCAGGACGCCACCGTCCAGGGTGACGATCGCGGCCCCTGCGACGCTCGCCGCCAGCGCGAGCCGCTGCCGCGCGGGGGAGATCACGCGGGCACCGGCCCGAGGTGGGCGTCGAGGACGGCCGTGAGGAGTTGCTCGTGGCGCAGCGACTCCTCGTCCGGGTCTTCGGCGCCCAGGACGACCTGGAGGCTGCCCCAGGTCCACAACTGGACGAGCCCGTGCAGGTTCGACCAAAGGGCGGCGGCCGTCACCGGGGCGGGCGGCGCGGTGGCCACCACGGCGGCGTCCTGCTCGGCCCGGCACCGGGTGACGAGCTCGACGAGGGCCCCGAAGAGGGGCAGTGACGTCTCCCGCAGCCGCGGACCGCCGGCCCCCTGCGGCGCGCCGTCCAGCAGGTCGTGGCGGAACATCAGCTCGAACATGCCGCGGTGGTCCAGCGCGTACCCGACGTACGCCCGTGCGGCGGCCGCCAGTTGGGCACGCGGCGCTGCCGCGTCCGCGGTGGCGGTCGCGGTCGCGAAACGCGCCTGCAGGTCCTCGAATCCGCGCCGGGCGATCGCCGACAGCAGTGAATCGTGCGTGGGGAAGTGGCGCCGCGGCGCGCCGTGCGACACCCCGGCCCTCCGTGCGATCTCGCGCAGCCCCACCGACGCGGTGCCCCCGGCCAGCACGAGGTCCACGCCGGCATCGACAAGTCGCTCCCGCAGGGAGCCGCCATCGGTCATGGGGAGTGTCTACCAGTAGCCCGTAGACACTGTCTACGGCAATGGCCGCGAACAGCTCCAACCTCTGGTCCGTTTCACGGCCTTGTCGGTGGCGGCAGGCAGACTGTGATGCATGACCTCGGCGACCGCACAGGACTACGCATGGATACGTTCCTCTCCGCTGTTCGGCTACGCGCTGGAGTGCGGGTACACCCTGACCCTGGCGCGGGGTGTCACCCCGGGGGAGGTGCTGCGGGTGATGGGGGCGGAGCCGCAGGGCACATGTACGGGAGCCGACGCGCTGATCGAGCGGCAGGACGAACTGCGCGACCCGATGGACTACTGGGACGACTCCTTCGTCGCGGGCGCGTTCACCGTCCCGGGCGAAGGCGGCGACTGGACGCTCGTCCTGCACGTCGGAGAGGGGGGCACGGGGATGCAGCCGCGCTTCCTGGAGGCCCTGTCGACGGGCGGGCGCGCCGTGGTGCACTCCAGCAACGGAGGCAAGCCCATGGACTTCTTCCACTGGTATGAGGACGGGGAACTCCGGACCACGTTCGAGCGGCCCGCAGTCAGGGCTGGCAGCACCCCCGATGCCCTCAACTCGTCGATCCTCGAGGTCGGATGGGCACTGTCGGAGGACGAACACGGGACAGGCGGGGGCGTCGACACCAAGGCCGCGGCCTTTGCCCTCGCCGAGCGGCTGACCGGGGTCCGGGTGACGGAGGAACTGCTCCGGGACGCCGAATACCAGCTCGGTCATGTACCCGAGGAGCCCGCCGAGGAGTGGACCGGCATCGTCATCGACATCACCGACGCCCATGGGGAACGCTTTTACCTGGAAGTCACGCGTGACCAGGTGGAGAGCGCCTCGGCCCGTGCCCGGGCCGAGGCCGCGAAACCGATGGTCATCCGCGGGCCTTCGTCACCCGCTCCCTGACCCGTAGTGAGCCGTGCCTGGGCCCGTGAGCCCGGGCTGGGTGACGAGCCGTCGCTCCGTCGCGATCGCCGCGTGGTCGCTCACCGGCCGCCCTCCGTCCCTTTCCGCGCGCCGGAGAACTCGGCGCGAACGGCGTCCGTGTGCTCGCCCAGCGCCGGAACCGAACCCATCAGGGCCTCGCGTCCGCGTACCGTCACCGGCGGCAGCAGCCCGCGCAGCGGGCCGGACGGCGTGCCGAACTGCCGCCAGCGGTCGCGGGCTTCTAGCTGTGGGTGGGCCGCGAACTCCGCGACCGACCGCAGCCGGGCGTTCGCGATCCCGGCGCCGTCCAGGCGCTCCAGGACCTCGTCGGCTGTGAAGGCGGCGAAGTGCTCCTCGAGGATCGCGGTGAGCTCGTCGTCGTGGGCGTGGCGCAGCGGATTGTCCGCGAACCGCGGATCACGGACCAGCCCGGGCCGCTCCAGCACCTTCTCGCACAGGGCGACCCAGTCGCGGTCGCTCTGCACGCTGACGAAGACCTCCCCGCCGTCGCCCGCCCGGTAGTGGCCGTACGGCGAGATCGACGGGTGCCGGGCGCCGCTGCGGGTCAGCGGCGCGCTCCCGTACAGGCCGTGGAAGAGGGGCTGCCCCAGCCACTCGCCGAGCGCGTCGAGCATCGCCACGCCGAAGGCGCTGCCCTCGCCGGTGCGTTCACGCTCGTACAGCGCGGTCAGGACGCCGGTGTACGCGTACATCCCGGCCGCGATGTCGGCGATGGAGATCCCGGCCCGCGCGGGGCTGCCCGGCGTGCCCGTCAGCGACACCAGCCCCGACTCGCACTGCACCAGCAGGTCGAACGCCTTCTTCGCCGCGTAGGGCCCGTCGTCGCCGTAGCCCGACACACCGCACCAGATCAGCCGCGGATGCCGCGCGCGCAGCGCCTCCGCGCCCAGGCCCAGCCGCTCGGCGGCACCGGGGGCGAGGTTCTGCACGAAGACGTCGGCCTCCGCCAGGATCCGGTCGAGCAGAGCGCGGTCGCCCTCCTCCTTGAGGTCCAGGACCACGCTCTCCTTGCCGCGGTTGCACCAGACGAAGTACGCGGACTCACCCTTGGCGGCCTTGTCGTACTCCCGCGCGAAGTCGCCGCCCGGCCGCTCGACCTTGATCACCCGTGCGCCGAGGTCCGCCAGCTGACGGGTCGCGAACGGCGCGGCGACGGCCTGCTCCAGGGAGACGACGGTGACGCCGTCCAGTGGCTGCCGCTGTGCCCCGTGCTGTGACGGTTGCTGTGGCTGCTGCAAGGCTCGCGCTCCTTGTCTGTGCGGTCGGGAACGGTCAAACGTCCACGGTCGTGCCCAGTCCCTCCGCACGCGCGACGGCGTGGACGACATGGGCGGCGGCCACGTCCAGCGCCGCGTGCCCCGTGGACTTGAAGACGGTCAGCCCGCCGGCCTCGCCGCGTCCGGGGTGGTCACCGGCGAGCACGGAGCCGAGCAGGACGACCTCGCGGCCGGGGGAGAGCCCCTGCAGTTCGTGGGCCCCGGCCGGGGGAGGGGAGCCTGCGGCGCCGGGCCACTCGGCGAACAGCGCGGCGGGTGTAGGCGGGATCGACAGCAATCACGCTGAGACCGGACTCGGCGCACATCGACAGCAGCCGGGCGCGGAGTTTGCCTGTGGGAATGCTGGAGACGAGTTGTCGGAACCGCTTCCTGCGGCCGTGTTTCTCGCGAGTCCTGGAGTTGGTGAAGTCCAGGTCTTCGATCGCGATGGCCTGCACGCCTGTGCTCTTGGCCCAGTGCAGGAGGCGGGTGAGGGCGTGGCGGAGCTGGGCATCACGTCGGGTGGCCGACCCGGACATGTTGTAGTCGAAGCGGGGAGGTGCGCCGACGGGGTTTCCGTACTCGTCGAGCTGCCACGCGGCGAGGTGATCGGCGTTCATGTCCACCCCGACCGCGCCATCGGCCCGCAGGATATCGAGGGGGACGACGGGCAGGTCTTTGCGGGTCCAGGACGCATCCAGGTACCAACGCCCGGTGTGGGCGTTGAGGTGGATGCGGTAGGCCACGGCCCGGTTCGTCGAGACACGGTCGCGCCACTCCTCGCCCCGATGTGGGAAGCCGACTCGGGCAGCGAGGGTATACCGGCCGTGCTTCGCGTTGGCTAGGTGGGCCAGCGGAGCGGGCAGCTTGATCGAAACTTCGCCGTCCGGGGTGACGCGGATCGTCTCGTTGCCGTACCGCTTTCCGGACTCGCCGTCAGCCGCCAGGAACCAGCGGGATGCCTCCCAGTGCTTCTTCCATGCAGCCTCGGTCAGATTCGCGGCGGTCAGGTTGTGCCGGGTGTTCGCCAGTTTCCGGCCTCCGCGCACTACCTTGACACGCCCGGTTTCCCGCTCGGCCGACAGGCGGCCGTAGGTGGCCTCAAGGATCGCCAGGCGCCGAGACTTGTGGAACCACTCATGGCGGGACCGGTATCCGCCTGGTCTGCCACGGCTGCCCTTCTCCCCGACGGGGAGAGACAAGCGATGCCGGATCATGCGGGTACCCGCATCGAGTGACTGCAGGTGCGCTACTTGAGCGCGCCGGGACAAGCCCCACTGGTCATGGGCGTTGGCTGCGATCGATCCGGCCCACCGGGACGACGACTGAGCAGTCAACTCCCGCTTGCGTTCGGCCCATGTATCCGTGGAGTGGTCCAGGCCGTCCCGGCACCTGCGGGCCAGATCACGCGAGGCCAGCGCGCCTAGGTGCGTGCCCACCATCCGCAGCATCTTCTCGTCCTCGGCCGTGAGGCCCCCCAGCCGGTCACGGATGGTGACGCCGGACGGTCCGTCAGCGACGTACGACCGCGCGATCGCGCGCAGCGGCATGCGCTGATCAGCCATGCTCGGCGGCCTCCAACGCCTTACGAGCGCGGTTCTTCGCCAGGCCGATGTCGCTGACCGCTTCGGGTGTAGCGTTGCCCTCCACCCTTACGGGGATCGTGCGTGGTCCCAGCCGCTCCGCCAGAACCGGCAACGTGCCCTGACGAAACGAGCGATACGCCGTATGGGGACTGGCCCCCTGCGCTTGTGCCCAGTCCATCAGATTCACGCAGAGATCATAACGGCCTATAAGGCAGCTATGTGCGCTCCTGCATACTTTAGAACGAGTGGTTCACAACCCCCGGAGAGTGCGAGTGGCCTCTCAGCAGCCCCTCACCTATGAAGCGTTCGTCGAACTCGCGACCGCCGACCCGGCTGTCGTCGGACTCGTCCTCAAGGGCTCACGGGCCCACGAGGGCATGACCACGGAACACTCCGACCACGACCTGTACGTCGTGGTCGCCGACGGCGCGACGACGGCTCTCACGCGCTTCGCGGGGCACCGCACACCGGAGCTGGACCTCGTCATCGTCTCCATCGAGGAGTTCCGCGCCGCCGGGATGCCGGGGTTCGAGCGGTACGCGCTCGCGCGCGCCCGGACCGTGCTCGACCGGCTCGGGGGCGGGATCGCTGGGATCGTGGCCGCCAAGGCGCGGCTCGACGCCGGCGAGGCGTCCCGGGACGCGGGCCGGTGGCTCGACGCCTACGCCAACTCCCTCTACCGCTCGGTCAAGAACGACCGCGACGGACACGCGCTCGCGGCGCGGCTCGACGCCGCCGACAGCATCGGGTTCCTGCTGGAACTGCTCTTCGCCCTCGACCGGCGCCCCCGCCCGTACAACAAGTACCTGGAGTGGGAACTCGCCCGGTTTCCCCTGCCCGGCTGGGACGCCCGCATGCTGCTCGACGCCGCGGAGACCATCTCGGCGACCGGGGACGTGTCCGCGCAGCGGGAGCTCTTCGCCCGCGTCGAGGCGGCGGCCCGCCGCGCCGGGCACGGCGCCGTGCTGGACGCGTGGGGCGAGGACCTGGCACTGATGCGACCGCGGGAGGCCTGACAGCGGCGGCGCACGGAACGGGGCGTGCCCGCGTCGTGGCCGAGCCTTCGGGCAGGGGGGAGGCGGCCGGCGCGTCGAGCGCCCGCGCGGCTGACCGGATCGCTCCGGCGACCCCCAGGGGTCAACCGCCGCACACGGCGGCGGGTTCGCGCACCATGAACACGTCGACCGGATCCTCGGTGTCGACGGTGAACCCGTGCCGCTCGTACAGCCGCCGGGCCGCGCTGCCCCGCAGCACGTTCAGCCTGACCGGGACGCCGTCCCGGTCGCACCGCTCCAGCAGCTCCCGCAGTACGGCCGTGCCGATGCCGCCGCCCTGCAGACGCGGGTCCAGGTAGAAGTGCTCCAGCCAGTGGGCGTCCCCGGCGGGCCGCAGGGCGACGCAGCCGGCGACAGCGCCGCCCACGTCGATGACCCAGGTGTGCTCCGGCGCGAAGGCGTCCCGCAGGCGCTGCCGCACGCGGTGCTCGTCGTACCGCCCGAGTCGCTCCAGGTCGGCCCGCATCACCACGGCGCGCAGCTCCGCCACCGCCTCGACGTCCGTGGCCGCAGCCGGCCGTATGTCCCAGTCCGCCATGATCGAAAGGCTATCGCGTCCCGCGCGGGGGCCCTACGCTGCGGTGATGCCCGATCACGTGCCCGAGGAGCTGCTGAGCGTCGCCGCGGCCCTGCTGCCGGGACGCGACCTGCGCGGCGCGGCCCTCGCGGTCGGTGGCTCGCACCATGTGGTGCTGCTTCCGGGCGTCGCGGTCGTGCGCGTCGCCAGGAACCCCACCGCGGTCGCGGCGCTGTCCCGGCGCATGGAGCTGCTGCGCCGCCTGGGCGCCCTGGACCTGCCCTTCGCCGTGCCGCGCCCGCTGTCCGACGTGGTCCCGGTGGCGGGGCACACCGCTGTCGCGCTGTCCTGGGTGGGAGGAACGCCCGCACCACGGGGCGGGGGCGGGGAGCCGGAACACCTCGCGGGGCTGCTGCGGGCACTGAAGGACGTGGACTGCCGCGACCTCCAGGGCCTGCTGGGCGCCGCGCACGAATACGCGGGCGGCGACCGGTGGGCCGAGATGATGGAGCGCGACGTCGTCCCCCGGTTGCCGCGCACGTGGCGGTCCGAGGCGCGCCGCCGCGTGGGCGCCGCCCTGGACCTTCCCCCGGTCGAACCGTCCCTGGTCCACGGCGACCTGGCCGGCGGCAACCTGCACTGGAGCGACGACGGCCGCGTGGTCGGCGTGCTGGACTGGGACCTCGCCCAGCCGTTCGACCCGGCCGTCGACGCCGCCTGCCTGGCCTGGCACGGCTGGGACAAGGTGGCGGCGGCCGTCGACCGGCCGACCCTGCACCGCGCGTGGACGTGGTACCTCACCTTCGGCCTGGAGCAGGTGGCCTTCGCCCTCCTCAACGGGGAACCGGAGGACGTCGTCGAGCGACACGGCTCGCTCACGGCCGCCTGGCTGGAGCGCACGGCACGGATGACGCGACCCGGCGGCTGACGCCGTCTCAGGGGACGATGGCGTCCACGCAGCCCCCGTCGACGCGGACGGCGCCGCCGGTGGTGGCCGAGGCGAGGTCGGAGCTGAGGTAGACCACCATGTTGGCGATCTCCGCCGGCTCGATGAGGCGTTGCAGCAGCGACTGCGGGCGGTGCTCGCGCATGAAGACGCGCTGCGCCTCCTCCCAGGGCAACTCGCTGCCGACGAGCCCCTGGACGAACTCCTCCACCCCCGCGGTACGGGTCGGGCCGACCAGGACCGAGTTCACCGTGACGCCCGAACCCGCTGCCTTCTTGGCGAAGCCGCGCCCGAGGGCGAGCATCGCCGTCTTCGTCATGCCGTACTGGATCATCTCGACGGGGATCGCCACTCCGGACTCGCTGGAGATGTACTGGATGCGGCCCCAGTCCCGCTCCAGCATCCGCGGCATGTACATCCGGGTCAGGCGGACGGCGGACAGGACGTTGACGTCGAAGTACCGGCGCCACTCGGCGTCGTCGATCTCCAGGGCGTCCCTGGCGCCGTAGACGCCGAGGTTGTTGATGAGGATGTCGACGTCCGGCACGGCCTCGCGGGCCCGTTCGGCGCCCTCGTCGGTGGCCACGTCGGCTCCGACGGCGACGAACTCCCCGTCCGGCACCTCGTCCCGCAGCTGCTTGAGGGCCTGGTCCACCCGGTCCGGGTCGCGGCCGTTGACGCCCACGCGCGCTCCCGCCCGTGCGAGCCCGGCCGCGATGGCCGCTCCGATGCCCTGCGTCGATGCCGTCACCAAGGCGGTCCGTCCGGTGAGGTCGATGCGCATGTCCGCTCCCTGGGGCGACCCGGTCGACGATCACGGCGGCACGACCGTGCTCCTCCCAGTCTCCGCCAGGCGGCATCCCGCCGCTCGGCGAGCGACTGCCGTCGTCACCGGGCCCTGACGGCACGCCGCTCGGCGAGGAAACGGTGGACGGCCCAGGCCGCGCCGGCCGCCGCGGCCGTCCAGACCAGGGCCTCGGCGACGGCGATCGCCGGGGTCACCGTCACATGCGGCCGGGGCGGCAGCACGACCATCTGGACGGCGGCACCGACCGGCACCGTCAACGCGGCCAGGAGGCCGGTCAGGCCGGGCCGCCGGATGGCCGCGCCCGTCATGCCGAGGAACGGTCCGAAGAACACCGCGACCACCGCCCAGAGGAGGACATCGTTGCCCGCGTTCACGAGGAGGTGGTCCATCGCGGAGTACGTCGCCGTGGCGGCGATCAGCGACAGCGGTCCGGCCGGCACGCCGCCGGCGGGGGTCCCGGCGAGAAGGCCCGCGGCCAACGCCAGCGCGGCCCACGACCAGCCCGCGTCCAGCAGCAGGCTCAGCACCTTGGCCGCTCCGCCCCAGAGGGTGCCGGTGATGGGGGCCCCGAGTCCGGAGTACGGCGAGGACAGCGCGTTGACGAGCGAGGTGACCGCCCCGAAGACGGCCCCGACCGCCACACCCCCCATGATCTTCATGGCGGGAGGTTACCGAACGCGCCCTGCGCGCACGGCTGTTCGGCGATCTTCGCCCCGTCGCTCAGCCGCCCCGCCGCTCAGCCGGCGGAGGCCTTCCGGAGGGCGGCGAAGACCGCGCGGGCCTCGGTGCCGTCCGGCTGCTGCCAGCGGGCGTCGACGTGACCGAGCGCGCCGTCCGCGGTGCCGTCGGCAGCGGCGGGGCGCAGGGCGCGCGTCACGCGGAGGACCAGGCGCCCGGCCGGTCCTGCGTCGACGGTGACGTCGGTCGTGGCCTCCGGGCCTTCGGCCACGGATCCGGTGACGGACACGGCGGCGTCCACCGGTCCGGCGTAGTGCCGGGCGACGGTCGGGTCGGGAGTGTCGCTGAGGCTCTGGGCCTGTGCCTCGGTCTCACCGCGCACCAGGGCGGTCAACTGGGCCACCACGACCGGGTCGTGCGCGCCGTCGTAGATCCAGCGCTTGCCCAGCACCCCGTGCTCCGTGGTGCCGATGAGCGCGTCCTCGGCGCCGGCCAGCGGCGCGCCGCGGTAGCCCATGGGCACGTGGTACGCGGCGCCGTCCTGGTCGGTGACCACCATGAACTCCACCCCGACCTCGCCCAAGGGGTCGTCCAGGCGGAAGCCGCCTGCCTTCACGAGCTCGGGCGCCCGCCCCGCGCCCGCGTACCAGGGCTGCCGGGGGAGCCACTGCGTGAGCAGCTCCAGCTTGGTCGGCGTCAGCGTCGTGTGGTGGATGAGCGACATGGCCGGTGCAGCCTTCCCCTGAGTCCGAACGTGCGGGGGACATCGTCCCATCCGGGTCCGACACGTGGTCGTCCAGTCGGGTGACGATCGTCCCCCGTGCGGCCATACATCGGTATGGTGACCGTATGGCGAAGCAGAAGGTCACCATCACCCTCGACGAGGACACCGTCGCCGCGGTCGACAAGCTGGCCGGTGGCCCCGGCGGCAACCGGTCCGCGTTCATCGAGGCGGCCGTCACCGAACGGCTCCAGCGCACCGAACGCGCCCTGCGCGCCGTCGACTGGCTCGCCGCACGGGCCCGTCAGGACCACCCCGGCGAGTGGGAGGCCGCCCTCGAGGCCGTCGCCTCCGCCGACGCGCGGCGCGGCTTCGAGACCGCTCCTCCCGCGGACCCGGGTCAGGCGGCGTGAGCGGCGGGTACATCCTCGACCACACCGCCGTCCGGGCCCTCGCCCTGGGGCGGCCGTACATGGTCGCCCGGGTCATCCGCTCGGCGCAGACCGCGGTGCCGCTGTACGTCCCGGCGGTGCCCTTCGCGCAGGGCCTGACCGAGTCGGTCCTCGGCGAGGTGTACGAACGCCTCCAGGACGCCCTGGCGGCGCCGTGCTTCGTCTTCCGGGCGCTCGGCGAGGCCACCTGCTGGTCCGTCGCGCAGATCGCCCACGAGCGCGCGACGGACATCGCCACCGCCCACGCCGCGCACCTGGCGCTGTCCACCGGCCTTCCGGTGCTCACCCAGCAGCCCGACGCCTACAAGCGCGTGGACGCCCGGATCGACACCGAGCAGATCGTCTGACCCGCCCCGTCGCACGCTCCTGGACCGCGTGACCAGGGCGTTCCGGGCCGCTCGTACCGTCCCGCGTGAATCTCCACGTCTCGACCGCCGCATCGTGGGTAAGTGTGGGGTGAAACGTCCGAAATGAGTGGGGATGGTTTAGATGGCCTCTACGCGACCGAGTATCGAGCAGCACCCCGACCTGCTGGCGCTGCGCGCGGAGTACGAACGGACGACCGCCACCAACCGGGGCCAGGCGATCGAGGCCATGGGCCTGGTGACCGGCACCTACCTGGCGGCGTCCCCCTGGATCGTGGGCTTCAACGGCCTGTCGACGATAGCCGTCGGCAACCTGATAGCCGGCATCGCGTACGCCATGCTCATGGGCGGCGTGGGCAGGGCGTTCGAGCGCACGCACTCCATGGCGTGGGCCGCCGCCATCATCGGCCTGTGGACGATCATCTCGCCGTGGTGCATCGCGGGGAACGTCAGCACGACGCGCACGATCGTCAACAACGTGGTGGTCGGCGTCATCGCTCTGGCGCTCGCGCTGGCGGCGTCCTCGATGCGGCCGGGCACGGGCCGGGGGAAGTCCTCGGACATGAGGGGCCCCACCGGAGGCTCACGCATCTGACCGGCTCCCGCCGAATCCGCCCGCCGGGCGAGCCTTCTGCACGGCTCGCCCGGTGGTACGCGTGCGGGGGCGTCCGGTGCCCGGTCCGGATGCCCCTGCCCTCAGCCGACGGAGGACCCGAAGGTGACGGGCAGCCGAGAGGGGCCGCGCAGCACACGCGGCCGCCAGTGCAGCTCGTCGGGCGGAACGGCCAAGGCGAGGCCGGGCAGACGGCGCAGGGCGGTGCCGATGGCGATCCTGCCCTCCAGCCGGGCCAGCGGCGCCCCCAGGCAGTAGTGGATGCCGTGCCCGAAGGCGAGGTGGGCGTTGTCCTCCCGGGTGATGTCCAGGCGGTCCGGGTCGCCGAACCGCGCCGGGTCGCGGTCGGCGATGGCGGAGGCGACCACCACCGTCGCGCCGCGCGGGATCGCGACCCCCGCGATGGTCAGGTCCTCGCGGGCGAAGCGCGCGATGCCGGGGTTGACCGGCCCGTCGTACCGCAGGAACTCCTCGATCGCACCGGGCAGCAGCTCCGGGTCCTCGCGCAGCATGCGCAGCTGGTCCGGGTGGGTGAGCAGGGCCGCGATGCCGTTGCCGATGAGGTTGACGGTGGTGATGTACCCGGCGACCAGGAGCAGGAAGGCCATCGAGATCAGTTCGTGCCGGTCCAGCCGCTGCTCGTCGTCGTGGGTGGCGATCAGCGCGCTGAGCAGGTCGTCCCCGGGGTGTGCCCGCTTGGCGTCCAGCAGGGCGGTGAGGTAGCCGTGCATCTGTTTCCAGGCCGCCTCGATCTTGGCCGGGTCCGGCGGCTGGGGGCCCTGGAGGACCATGTCGTCGGTCCACCGCTGGAAGTCGTAGCGGTCGGAGACGGGCACGCCGAGCAGTTCGCTGATGACCGTGACGGGTAGCGGCAGCGCGAAGTCCTCGACCAGGTCGGCGCGCCCGGCCGGGACGATCGCGTCGAGGAGCTCGTCGGTGACGGCCTGGACGCGCGGCTCCAGCTCGGCCACGCGGCGGGCGGTGAACGCCTTGGAGACCAGCCGGCGCAGCCGGGTGTGGTCGGGCGGGTCGGCGCGCAGCATCGTGCGGATCATCGACTCGCGCTCGGTGGTGGGCAGTCGCGCCATGAGCCGCGGGTCCGCGGCGTCGCGGACGTCGCTGCTCAGCCGTGGATCGGTCAGGGCCGCCAGGCCGTCCTCGTACCGGGTGACCAGCCAGGCCTCCAGCTCGCCCTGGATGACCGCGCGGCGTACCGGGCCCTCCTGGCGTAGCTCCTGGTACAGGGGGAAGGGATCGGCGACGAAGGCCGGATCGGTGAAGGGCAGGGTGACCGGCTGCTGGCTCATCAGGCCTCCGGGAGTGCGTGGCACCTCATGACGGCATCAATGTGCACCGTTCAAGGATAATATGTCCCGTTATATCGGGGCCGGGATGCGGATGACGGCGGAGGGCGGGCTGCGATGGAACGGACCACGTGCTGCGTGGTGGGCGGCGGCCCGGCGGGCATGGTGCTCGCCCTGCTGCTGGCCAGGGCGGGGGTGGAGGTCACCGTCCTGGAGAAGCACGGCGACTTCCTGCGCGACTTCCGCGGCGACACCGTGCACCCCTCGACCCTCGCCCTGCTGGACGAACTCGGCCTCGCCGAGCGCTTCGCCGCCCTGCCGCAACGCCGTGTCACCACCGTCCAGTTGCCGATCGGCCCCGGGCGGTCCCTGGTCACCGTCTCGGACGTCGGCACGCTGCGGGGCCCGTACAACTACGTGGCGATGGTGCCGCAGTGGGACCTGCTCGCCCTCCTCGCGGACGAGGCCCGCCGCGAGCCGACGTTCACCCTGCGCATGGGCACCGAGGCGACCTCCTTCCTGGAGGAGCGCGGCCGGATCACCGGCGTGCGGTACCGCACCGCGGACGGCGCCGGTGGCGAACTGCGGGCCACCCTGACCGTGGCCTGCGACGGCCGCGGGTCACTGGCACGGTCGCGGCCGGAACTGGGCCTGCGGGAATTCGGCTGTCCGATGGACGCGTGGTGGTTCCGGGTGCCGCGGCACCCGGGCGACCCCCAGGGGCTGGTGGCGGGAGTCGGCGACCGCTTCCTCACCGCGATGATCGACCGGGGGGAGTACTGGCAGTGCGCCGCGCTGATCCCCAAGGGCAGCGACGCCGACCGCCGTGCCGCGGGCCTCGACCGGTTCCTCGCGGCGTACTCGGCCGCGGTGCCGTGGCTGGGCGACCGCGTGCGCGCGGTGCGCTCCTGGGACGAGGTGAAGCTCCTCGACGTGCGCTGCGACCGGCTGGAGCGCTGGCACCGCCCGGGGTTGCTGTGCATCGGCGACGCCGCCCACGCGATGTCCCCGGTGTTCGGGATCGGCATCAACCTCGCCGTCGAGGACGCCGTCGCCACCGCGCGCCATCTCGTGGAGCCGCTGCGCCGCGGCAGCGTCGGGCTGCGGGACGTCCGCGGCGTACAGCTCCGCCGGTGGCCGACCACGGCCGCCACGCAGGCCCTGCAGCGCCTGGCCCACCGCCGCTTCGTCGCCCCGGTGCTGGCCGGACGCTCCCCGCTCGGCGACGCCGACCGCGCGGGGCGGCTCGCCGGCCTGCTCAACTCCACGCCCTGGCTCAAGCGGGTGCCGGCGTACTTCATCGGCTACGGCGCCCTGCGCGAGCGCCCGCCGGCGGCGTCGGTGCGGTAGGTGCGGTGTCCCGGCCGGCCCGCCGGGCAGGCCCGCAGACGGCAGGCCGGCCCGGCGCCAGGCGCGACCGCTCCGGGTGTCCGGGCTCAGGCGGTGGCCCTGGCGGCGTTGCGGGCGATCGCGTCGACGACCGCCGGCCACACCTGCTCCGGCAGGTCGTGGCCCATGCCCGGGATCAGCAGCAGTTCGCTGCCGGGGACCGCGGCCGCCGTCGCCCGGCCGCCGCTGTGGTCGATCAAAGGGTCCTGCTCGCCGTGCACGACCACCGTCGGTACCGCCACCGACCGCAGGCCCGGCGTGCGGTCCGGAGAGGCGAGGATCGCGGCGTACTGGCGCACGTAGCCCTCCGGGCGGTACGCGCGGTCGTAGTCGGCGGTCATGCGCTCGCGCAACTCCCGCGGAGCCGGCGGGTAGGCGGGGGAGCCGATCACGGCCGACCTGCGCACCCCCTCGTCGATGACGGCCTCGCGCGTCAGGGGGACGCCGTTCGAGCCGGGCATCGCCGCGACGGCCTCCGCCGAGGCGCGGCCCACCGACCGATCGCCGGTGGTGGACATGATCGAGCACAGCGACAGCACCCGGTCGGGGTGGTCGATCGTCAGCTGCTGGGCGATCATGCCGCCCATCGAGGCGCCGACGACGTGCGCGGCCGGGATGTCCAGCGCGTCCAGCAGCCCCACGGCGTCGTCCGCCATGTCGCCCAGCAGATAGGGGACGCTGGAGGGGTCGCCCGACAGTACGGCGCCGATGTCCGGGACGGGGTGCTCGTCGAGACCGGTCGACAGGCCCGCGTCGCGGTTGTCGTAGCGCACGACGAAGAAGCCGCGGTCCGCGAGCGCGGAGCAGAACTCCGGCCGCCACAGGGTCATTTGCGCACCGAGGCCCATGACGAGCAGCAGCGCCGGATCGCCGGCGCTGCCGAAGGTGTCGTACTCGAGCTCTATACCGTTGGACTTCGCGCGCGGCATGCGGGGCTCCTTGGGGGCTCGCGGGGGATCGGCTCATACCGTCCAGTCGGTACGATAGCTGCGCCGTCCCCGCTCGGCACCCCCACCGGCGCGGCGCCCGCGCCCTCGTGGGAGAGGCGTCCGCGTGGTGAAGTGAGGGCCCATTACATTACACTTATGTAATGTAATGCCCGCAATCGATGGCATGGGGCCGTGTCCGGGCACAGAGAGGACCGCGGATGAGCGGCGACGACCGCACCGGAAGCGCCAAGGACGGCAAGGGGGCCGACCGCGGCGCCGGCTCGCGGGCCGGTGGCCGGCCGCGGGACCCGGCGATCGAGGAGGCGATCATCCGGGCGACGCGCAAGCGGCTGGTCGCCGACGGGTACGCGCAGATGACCATCGGGGACATCGTCGCCGACGCCGGGGTCACCCGGCCCACGCTGTACCGCCGTTGGGCGAACAAGTACGACCTGGTCGTCGACGCCCTCCGGTACGGACTGCGCGCCCAGCGCGAGGCGTACCCGGACGTCGACATGGACGCGCTGACCGCGGTCGAGGCGTTCCGTGAGGCCGTGCGCCGCCTCGACCCGCGGTACCACAACAAGGGCGCGATGGCCCTGCACGGCAACTTCATGGCGGAGGTCGAACGCGCGCCCGGCCTGCTGGAGCAGCTGCGCGAGCACGGAGTGGGGCCCCGGTGCGACGAGTTGGCGCAGACCCTGCGGCGGCTCCGCGAGCGCGGCGAGGTCCGTGAGGACGTCGACCTCGACACCGTCGTGACCCTCTGCTTCGGCAGCTACTTCGCGGACTACCTGCGCACCGGCGGTTCCGGTGCGGACATCCCGGACCGCCTCGTCGCCACCGTCTGGCCCGCCATCGCGGTGCGCCCCGCCGGCTCCGCCTGATCCGGCCGGGCGCGGTGCTGCGGGCCGGGGCGGTCCGCGGCGCGGGCGGGTGGTATCCGTTCGTGTTACAGTAAACATCTGTAACGTAACTGCCGCTCGCGCCCTGGGAGTTGACCGGTGGACGTCTACGAAGCGCTCTACACGACCCGGATCATGCGGCGCATGAAACCGGACCCCATCCCGATGGAGAGCCAGTGCCGGATCCTGGACGCCGCGATCCGGGCGCCCAACGGCGGCAACACACAACGCTGGCACTTCCTCGCCGTCGACGACCCCGGGCTCAAGGCACGGCTCGCCGAGCTCTACGCGTCCTGCCGGCAGCGGGAGTACGCCGACATCGAGGCCGGCAGGCTCGGTACGGCACCGCACGAGGACCCCGCACGGCGGGCGCAGTCCCTGGGGCGCATCAAGAGCTCCGGGGACCACTTCGTCGAGCACTTCGCCGAGATACCCCTGCTGCTCTTCGTCTTCGCGGTGGACGACCACGGCGGCGCGAACATCTACCCGGCCATCTGGAGTTCGCTGCTGGCCGCGCGGGCCGAGGGCATCGGCAGCGTGCTGACCACGGTCCTGCGCTACGAGGCCGACACCGTGTGCGACCTGCTGGGCGTGCCCACCGCGGACGGCTGGCGGATGATCGCGATGCTGGCGTTCGGATATCCCCTGGGCCGCTGGGGGGTCGCCGCCAACCGGCGTCCGGTCCACGAGGTCTCGTCGCGCAACCGGTGGGGCGCGTCGTTCGGGGCCCGGGTGCCCGAGCCCCTGTGGCCGCCGGACGCGGACGGTGCCCGCATCGAGCCGGACGACCCGGCTTCCTGAGCGGGACGGCGCAGCCACGCGTCAGCCGGCGGGCAGGCACTGCACGGCCACCAGCGCCACGTCGTCGTTGAGCCGCCCGTCCGTGTGGCGGAGCAGGTCCGCCAGGACTTCCTGGAGCAGGGATTCCGGGTCGCACAGGGCTGTGTCACGGGGGATCCCGCGGTCGGTCACGGAGTAGAAGGCGCCCGAGCGGTCCCGGGCCTCGGCGAGGCCGTCGGTGTAGAGCAGGAGCAGGTCGCCCGGGGCGAGCGGGAAGAAGGCCACGCGGTACGCGGCGGGGTCGAGGCCGGCCAGCCCGAGCGGCGGCGCGGGCGCCGGGCCCGCGAGGGCGGTGATGCGGCCGTCACGCAGCAGCAGGGGCAACGGGTGCCCGCAACTGACCGTGCGCACGAGGCCCCCGCCGGCCGGGAACTCCACCAGCAGTGCGGTGATGAACCGCTCCGGCGCGTCGGCGTCGGCCTCGGACGCCTCGGCCACGTGCCGGCGCACGCTGCCCTCCAGGGCCGCGGCCAGGCCGGGCAGGGTGGGGTGCTGGTGCACCGCCTCGCGGAAGGCGCCGAGCAGCGCCGCCGTGTCGTCGAGCGCCTGCAGGCCCTTGCCCTTGACGTCACCGATGAGGAGCCGGGTGCCGTACGGCGTCCGAGCCGCGGCGTACAGGTCGCCTCCGACCTCGGCCATCGTCTCGGCCGCCCGGTACACCGAGGCGACCCGCAGGCCCTCGATCCGTCGGGGGAGGGGCCGCAGGACGACCTGCTGCGCCGCCTCGGAGACCACCCGCAGCCGGCTCGCCTCCCGGCGGTTGCGGTCGCGGGTGCCGCAGAAGGCGACGAGGAACCCGGAGACCACCAGCAGGGCGGCGACATGCGTCGGCAGGATGGGGGAGCGGAGCAGGCCGTCGTGGACGTCGCAGGTCACCGCGGCCACCAGTGACAGCGCGGCCACCGCGGTGGTGGCGCGCGCCGTCGAGATCGCCGCCATCAGGGCGGGCGCGGCGATGAGCAGGGAAGCCAGGTGCACGTCGGAGGGCGCGAGGAAACCCATCGTCGTGATGATCAGCACGAGTGCGACGGGGGTGCCGACCTCGGACAGCCGCCATCCCCGCCACGCCCGCCAGGACCGCTTGATGGGCTCGTGCACGGGCCTCGCCTCCTCGGCCGGCCCGCCGCCCCACGACGGGGGAGACGGGTCGCAGCGGAAAATTCATTACAGATAGGAACTGTAACGCTGATCGACGTGCGGGGATTCGGACCGGTGTTTCGTTACAGCTATTGACTATAACGAAACTCGCCGCCAAGCTGGCATCGACGGGGTGCGACGGCCACCCCGGGCGCCGGGAGGACGGACGGATGGATCACCAACGCGAGCTCGTCGAGCGCAGCATCCCGTTCCTGGACGCGGTCAGGAACCGCACCGCGGGCAAGGAACTCGAAGGCTGGCTGAACGACACCCACGGTCCGCACAGCGAGCTGTACGGACACCTCTCGCGCCTGATCAAGCTCGGCGTCGAGGAGGGCTGGGCCGCGAACGCCGAGATCGACGGCCCGAACTACCGGCGCAGCCTCATCGCACCGCCCTCGGCTGAGACGCAGTACTTCAGCATCACCGCTGTGTACATGAACAGCCAGGCCCGCTACCGGGGCCAGTACCACGCCCACCCCTACGGCGAGATCAACCTCGTGGCGCCCGTCGACCGGGACGCGCAGCTCGCCGGTCCCAGCGGCTGGCAGGGGCCGGGCTGGACCGCCCCCGCCCCCGGCAGCCACCACTACCCCGAGGTCCGCGGCGGCGCCCTCATCGCGCTGTTCTACCTGCCCGCCGGGCGCATCTCGTACGACGTCACCGCGCCGCGCGGGCACTAGGGTGCGGGTGTGGATCCCGGGGAACTCCGACGACGTCAGGCGACCGCCGGGCATGTACGGCGGCACGCCGCGCCCGATGATCCGGCGACCATCCCGGCGCGCCCGGTCGGCGCGGCCGAACTGCCCGGCGCCGCCGCGGTGACGGGCGGCCACGGGCTGCTGCGGCATCCCGGCGGCGTGCACCACGCGCTGCTGCACCAGGACGACGTCATCGTGCTGGTCGACCTGGAGGCCGCGTTCGCCGGCCGGCCGGCCGTACTCGCCTCCGTCGCGGACCCCTGGCCCGGGTGGCGGAACAGTGCCTGCGCGGCGCGTGCCGACGGCGGCCTCGTCGTGCTCTCCGGGCAGCGCTCGGTGCTGGCCGTGGACTCCGACGGCCTCACCCGATGGGAGTACCGGCACGGCTGCTGGGGCGACGGGCCCCACCGGCACGACAGCCCCGAGCCGTGCCCGGGCCACGCCAGTGGATCCGTGCAGGTCGGCGCGGACGGCCGGCTCGTCTGGGCGCACGTTCTGCCGGACATCGACCACGGGGACCCGGAGGCCGACTCGTACGAGCAGTGGGTCGTCCTGGACGCCGCCGGCGGCACCGTCCTCGGCCACGCCCGGGTCGAGGGCGGCTCCCAGGGCTCGCACCAGCTCCCGCACCCCGACGCCTCCCGGATGATCCTCGCGACAGGCCAGGGCCAGGACGGCTCCCCGGCCTACGCCGGCCACTGGGACGGGTCGGCGCTCACCGTCGGGGAGGTCGGCGACGGCTTCCGCGTCCCCGTCGCCGTGCACCCCGGCGGCCGGGCGTTCCTGAGCACACCGCACGGCCACGACCCGCTCCTGCTGCACCGCTTCCCGGACGGCCGTGTCCTCATGGACCGGGACGCCGCGGACCTCGCGGGCGACGACGGGAACACCGGCGACGACGGGCCCGAACCGGCCTGGGACTTCGTCGCGGGCTTCGTCGACGGACACACCGTGATCGCCGGTGCCTACGACGCCCGCCACCACCGGGAAGCGTCCCGGCACTGGCTGCTGGACGCGCTGACCCTGCGCCCGCTCGGCCCGGTCGCCTACCCGGACCAGGATCCGGACCGGGATCCGGACCAGGGCGACCACCCCGTCGCGCTGGGCGACGGCACCTGGCTCACCCTGGCCGCGGACGGCACCACCCTCAACCGCTGGGCCCCGCACCGCGCGTGACCAGCGGGGCCGGTCCGACCCCGCCGGGTCCGCGCAGGTCGGCGGCCCTACCATGTGCGTCATGCACACAAGTGGGCGAGCGGTGAGCGCCCGGCCGTACGCACCCTGGCGGTGAACCCATGCAGCAGAACGTCCTGGACCCGGCCGAGACGGCCACCTCGTTCACGGAACTGCTGACCCTGGAGCGGCTGGAGGAGAACCTCTACCGCGGCTTCTGCCACGCCGGGATGCCGCTCCGGGCCTTCGGCGGCCAGGTCGCGGCGCAGTCGCTGATCGCGGCGGGCTCGACCCTGCCCGCCCCCGACCTGCTCGTCCACTCCCTGCACGGCTACTTCATCCGCGCGGGCCGCACCGACCGGCCCATCGTCTACGAGGTCGACCGGACCCGGGACGGACGCTCCTTCGCCACCCGGCGGGTGGTCGCGATCCAGGACGGCGAGGCCATCTTCAGCCTCTCCGCCTCCTTCCACCGCCCGGAGGACAGCGACGAGCACCAGGCGGACGCGCCCGAGGCGCCCGGGCCCGAGGGACTGCCCGAACTGTGGGAGCTCGGGCGTGCGCGCCGGAGAGCGTCCGTCTTCGAGGCCGTCCTGGAGTCCCGCTGCGTGGGCGACCCCGACAAGGGACTGCCCAGCATCGGGCAGGGACCGCGCCAGCAGTTGTGGGTCCGCACCCGCGACGCCCTGCCAGGGGGGCCGTTGCTGCACGCCTGCGCCCTGACCTACTTCTCCGACATCCGGCTGCTCGCGACGGCCGGCCTGCCCTACGCCGACCACCCCGGCGTGCGGCAGGCCGCATCGCTCGACCACGCCGTGTGGTTCCACCGGCCGTTCCGCGCCGACGAGTGGCTGCTGTTCGCCATGGAGAGCCCGACGTACGCGTCGTCCCGGGGCCTGGCCCGGGGTCAGTTCTTCACCCGGGACGGCCGCCTGGTCGCCTCCGTCGTGCAGGAGGGGCTGTACCGGCGGCGCCCGCCCCGCTGAAGGGCCGCCCTCCGAGGAAGGAACGACACGATGCAGCAGCAGCAGCCGACCGACCGTCCGACCGCCGACGCCTGGGAGGCCCTCGGCGGCGCCCCCGAGCGGGCGGAACACGTGGCGTACCGGGAGGT
Organism: Streptomyces sp. NPDC059718; assembly: GCF_042733315.1. Taxonomy (NCBI): domain Bacteria; kingdom Bacillati; phylum Actinomycetota; class Actinomycetes; order Kitasatosporales; family Streptomycetaceae; genus Streptomyces; species Streptomyces sp. NPDC059718. The sequence goes on along the minus strand of NZ_JBHWGA010000053.1, from coordinate 20,668 downwards.
GGCCGGGGTGCTGCCCGCCCGGCTGCCGGTACGCCGGATGGCCCGGGCCACGGTCGGGGTCTGCTCCCTCGCCGCCGCCGAGCTGCTCGCGCTGCGCTCCGGCGGGGCGCCGCCCCCGGTGCTGGTCGACGAGGGGGCGGTGGCCACCGCGTTCGTGAGCGAGCGGCATCTGCGGATCGACGGCCGGGCGGCCACGTCCTTCGCTCCGCTGTCCGGCTTCTGGCGCACCGCGGACGGGTGGGTGCGCACCCACGCCAACTACCCGCACCACCGTGTCCGGTTGACCGCCGCCTTCGGCCTTCCCGGCGGTGGCGAAGGCGGCGACGAGGAGGCTCTGGCCCGACGGCTGGCGGACGAGCTGGCCGGGCGCACGGCCGCGGAGGTCGAGGAGACCGTCTACGCGGCGGGCGGACTGGCCGTCGCCGTACGGGACCCGGGCCCGGCGACGCAGCCGCTCGTGGAGACCGAGCGCACCGACGACGCTGCGGTGCGCCCCCTGCCTCCGGCGGGGCTGCCCGCGGCGGGCGTGCGCGTGCTCGACCTGACGCGGGTCATCGCCGGACCGGTCGCCACGCGCACGCTGGCGCTGCTGGGCGCGGACGTGCTGCGGGTGGACAACCCCCTTCTGCCGGAGGACGAGTCGGCCCACGCCGACACCGGCTTCGGGAAGCGGTCGGCGCGGCTCGACCTCTCCGGTCCCGACCGGACGGTCCTCGAGGAACTCCTCGCCTCCGCCGACGTGGTCGTGACCGGCTACCGCCCCGGCGCACTGGACCGATTCGGCCTCTCGCCGGAGGCGCTGCGCGAGCGACGGCCGGGGCTGGTCGTCGCCCAGCTCCGCGCCTGGGAGCGGTCCGGTCCCTGGGCGGGGCGGCGCGGCTTCGACAGCCTGGTGCAGGCGCGCTGCGGCATCGCCTCGACCGAGGCCGGACCGGACGGCCGCCCGGGCGTCCTCCCCGCCCAGGCCCTCGACCACGGCACCGGCTACCTGCTGGCCGCGGCGGTCCTGCGCGCCCTGGCCGACGCCCGCCGCCACGGCGGCGGAAGGCTGCTGCGGCTGTCGCTGACGGCCACGGCCTCCTGGCTGACGCACGGCATCGGCCCGGCCGACGCGCAGAGCGGAACCGGATCCGCGTCCGGTGGGGACGACGACCCCGCCCGCCGGCTCGCCGTCACCGACTCCGCCTACGGACGCCTGGTCCACGCCCTCCCGCCCCTGGGCTACCAGGGCGCCCCGGCGGACTGGACCCGCCCCCCGGGGCGCTGGGGCACGGATCTTCCGGTCTGGCGGTGAACCACACGGACCCCGGGTGAACCCTTCGCCCGGGGGCGGGCGGTGGCCTGCCCCGCGCGCGGAGTGCCCGGACCGCCACTACGATGCCCCGGCTGGAGATGATCAAGGGGAGGGGCGGCATGGAGACAGGCCGGGGAAGACCGTGCCCGCAGTGCGGGCAACGGCTGACGGAGGACGACCGGTTCGTCGTCTGGTGCGCGGCGTGCGACTGGAACGTGCGGGGCGGGAACGAGGACGACGAGGAGCACGACGGCCCCATCGACGCGTTGCGCCGGCGCCTGTCGCGGGCGTACGGCGAGGAACTGTTCGCCAGGATGACCTCGGAACGGCCGCCGAGGCCCGGCCGGGGCGCGGCGTACGTCGGCGCCTACGCGATCGCCGGCCTCGTGCACCTGCTGACACTGGCCGTGGCCGGCGCCGGTGTGTGGCTCCTGGTGACGGGCCGGCGGGCGATCATCCCCGCCGTGCTGGGCGTCCTGTTGCTGGGCCTGGCATGGCTGATGCGTCCGCGGCTGGGGCGGATGCCACGTCACGGGGACCGGCTGCACCGGGCGGACGCGCCAGCGCTCTACGCGCTGCTGGACGAGGTGGCCGACGCCCTCGGAGCGCCACGGGCGGACGTGGTCGTGGTGGATGCCCAGGTCAACGCCTCTGTCCAGGCGGTCGGCCTGCGCCGTCGCAAGGTGCTGACGATCGGACTCGGGCTGTGGGAGGTGCTGACCCCGCAGCAGCGGGTCGGCCTGCTCGGCCACGAGTTCGGTCACTTCGTCAACGGCGACACCAGCCAGACGCTCGTCATAGGTTCCGCTCACCGCACGCTCGTCGAGTGGTACGTGCTGTTGCGTCCGCAGCAGGACACCAGCGGCCTGGGAATGATCGAGATCGCCGCACGACTGCTCATGTTCGTACCCGCTTCCGCCGTGCTGCTGCTCCTGCACGTCCTGGCACACCTGACCCTGCGCGCCAGTCAGCAGGCCGAGTACCTCGCGGACGATCTCGAAGCGCGGATCGGCTCGACGGAGGCTGCCATCGGGGGGCTCGACGTCCTGCTGCTCGCCGATGCCGTCTCCTTCTGGCTCGACCAGCAGTACGTCACCGCCGGCACCGTGCACCGCGCCACACGCGGCGCCGACAGGGAACCCGACGAGGCGGTCTGGGAACGGCTCAAGGAGTACGTGGCGTCGATTCCCGCGTACGAGCTGGAGCGGCGGCGCCGGCTGTCCGCCCTGACCGCCCACACCGAGGACCAGACGCACCCGCCGACCCACCTGCGCCGCGCCGCCGTGGAGCGCCGGGAGCACCATCCGGCCGCCGTCGTGCTGGACGTCGCGCGGAACAAGGAGGTCGACGCCGCGCTGGACCCGGCCCGCCGCCGGCTCGGCCGGGAGGTCCTGCGCGGCTGAGCGACCCCGGGTTCAGGCCCGGCCGCCCCGTTCCAGGGGGATCCTCTCGCCCGCCTCGACGGCGAACGGCAGCCGGTTGCCGGCGGGCGGGAGGGGGCAGGTGGCGAGGTCGGTGTACGCGCAGGGCAGGTTGGCCGCCCGGTTGAAGTCCAGGCTCACCCCGCCCCCGGCGTCCGGCGGGTCGATCTGCAGGGAGCGGTTCGCCGCGTAGGTGGTCACCCCGGACGTCGCGTCCGTGAACAGCGCCATCAGTGCGCCCGGCCGCGAGCCGTTGAAGACGGTGAGCCGGTAGGTCGCGCCGTCCACGTCGAACTCCACCTGGCCCGGGGAGTCGTAGACGTGCTCCAGGCCCTCCACCGTCGCTCCCACGGTCACCGGGCGCGGGGCGTCGTAGGGCACGAACCGGCCCGCGCGGACCCAGCGGGGATCGGGCGCGTAGGCGGGCGTCCCGGTGAAGCCGGTACGCAGCGGGTTGTCCGGGTGGCGTGGGCGCAGGATGTCGTGCCCGCCGCGCTTGGCGACCTCGATGACGGCGTCGCCGAAGCCGGCGTGGACACCGTCGCGCTCGCCGATCACGCCGAAGTCGTACCAGCCGCGCACCGGCGCACCGTCGACGGTCAACTCCTCGCCGTCGCCAAGCTCGACCACCACGTGGCCGTCGGCGACCGACCAGGTGCCGGGGGCGTCCTCGAAGCGTTCCGGTCGCGGTCCCAGCCAGCGCAGGCTCGTGATCGCCAGGAAGCCGTGCGGACCGGCGAGCACCTCCTCCTTGCCGCGGTGCCAGTGCTCCCACTGCTCGGTGAAGCCGGTGCGTTCGACGTCCTGAGCGGTCATGTCCGCAGCTCCCTCGCGTGGCGGTGTACTTCTCCGCTCCGTACAACCGCCGCGGCCCGCGAGGTCATCCCGGCTGCCCCCGACGCGGCGGCCCGCCCGGTCGGCGTGCGAGGACGACCGGGCGGGCTCCGCTTCCCAGGCTGCCCCGTGGGCGATCGCCGCGCAGGCCGGAGGCCGTCGCGATTGCGCCGGACGGGGTGGGGGGGCGCCGCGTGTCGTGAGCGCGGCGTCAGGACGGGCAGGGGTCAACCTCCGTGCCGCGTAGGGAGGGTGCGCGCGGGGGACTTGCGCCCCTCGCGTACGGACGTCGGATCAGGGGGTGACGAGCTGCCGCACCGCCTCCACGACGACCCTCCTGCGCTCCGGTGCCGGGACCAGGGAGCGGACGTCCTCCCCTTGGCGCTGCCACATGTTGGCGACGACGAGGACGAGGGCGAGGAGTTCGCCCGCGCCCATGCGGTCGGTGACGGAGCCGCGCCGCTGCGCGTCCTCGACCGCGGCGACCTTGTCGGCCATGGACGCGGCCACGACGGGCCGGACCTCGCGGCCGTCGCCGCGCTCCAGGGCGTACCAGGCCACGAAGCGCATGACCTCGGGGTGGTCGAGGCCCGCGTCGTAGAGGCGGCCGGCGTAGCCGGGCAGGTCGTCGGCGTCGAGGGGGATGCCGGCGACGGCCTGTTCGACGACGGCGTCGTAGACGGCCTCGAACAGGCCCTCCTTCCCGTCGAAGAAGGAGTACGTCAGGCCGGGGCTCACCCCGGCGCGTCCGGCGATCCGGTCGACCCGTGCCCCGGCGACGCCGTACTCGGCGAACTCGGTCAGCGCCGCCTCCAGCAGCAGCCGCCGCTTCAGCTCCGGATCACGTGTGCGCATGCACGCATCCTCGGCTATTGAACGTTCATTTGACAACTCGGCCAGGGGCGGGGCACTGTCAAGCTACTAAATGAACGTTCACTTGATAGGAGTCCGGGCATGCCCGCCACCACCGCCCCCACCCCCCACTGGACCCCCGACGCCATCGCCGACCAGCGCGGCCGAACCGCCCTCATCACGGGAGGGAACAGCGGCATCGGCCTGGAGACCGCGCGCGTGCTCGCAGGCCACGGCGCCCGCGTGATCCTCGCCGGACGCAGCCAGGACACGCTCGAGGCGGCGGCGGCCGCCCTCGCCGCGGAGCGGCCCGGCGCCGACGTCGGCACGGTCGTCGTCGACCTCGGCAGCCTCGCCTCGATCCGGCGGGCGGGCGAGCGGCTGGCCGCGGGGCCGGGGGCGGTCGACCTGCTGATCAACAACGCGGGCGTCATGAACGTGCCCGAGCGCCGCACCACCACCGACGGCTTCGAGCTGACCTTCGGCACCAACCACCTCGGCCACTTCGCCCTCACCGCCGGGCTCATGCCGGCCCTGCTCCGGTCGCCGGCGGCCCGCGTCGTGACCGTCAGCGCCGTCGCCGCGCGATGGCGCAGCGGCCGGCTCGACGACCTCAACAGCGAGCGCCGGTACGGAGCGATGGGCGCCTACGCCAAGTCCAAGCGCGCCAACGTCGTGTTCACCCGGGAACTGGCGCGCCGCCTGGCGGGCACCTGTGTCGAGGCGGTCGTCGTCCATCCCGGTTCGGCGATGACGAACCTGCAGCGGCACAGCAGCGGCCCGCTCGCCAGGATGGTCGTCGCTGTCGCCTCGCGGGCGCTGATGGGGTCGCCCGAAGGCGCGGCCTGGCCGTCGCTGTACGCCGCCACCAGCCCCGACGTCCGCAGCGGGCAGTTCCTCGGCCCCGCCGGACGCGACCAGACCTCCGGAACCCCCGTTCCGGTGCGGCTTCCGCGCGGTGCGGACGACCCGGCCGAGGGCGAGCGGCTGTGGACGCAGAGCGAGCGGCTGACGGGCGTACGGTTCCCCGCCTGAGCGCCGCCGCGCCGCATCGTCCGCCCGCCGCCGCGTCGCCCGCCGCGGTCCGTCAGCCCGGCGGGTCCTCGCCGACGAGCCCGTCGACGGACTCCCGGATGAGGTCGGCGTGCCCGACGTGCCGCGCGTACTCCTCGATGAGGTCGACGAGGATGCGCCGCAGGCTCGGTGACCGCCCGTCAGCGGTGGTGTAGCGGCCCAACTGCCCGAGGTCGCCCACCGCCAGGGCCTCGCGTACCACGCGGCGGGAGCGGGCGACCGCGTCCTGCCAGAGCGCCGTGAGCTGTTCGGGGCCGTCCTGCGCCGCGGAGCGCCAGTCCCACTCGGGGTCGGCGCGCCAGTCCACCGTGTCCCACGGCGCACCCGGCTCCCGCCCGAGGAACTTCCGGGAGAACGAGGCGTCCTCGCAGTGCGCCAGGTGCTTCAGCAGGCCGCCCAGCGTCACCGACGAAGCACCGACCGTCGCCCGCAGGCCCGCCGCGTCCAGGCCGCCGCACTTCCACGCGAAGGTCGCGCGCTGGCGCTCCAGCGAGCCCAGCAGCGTCGCGGCCTCACCCCCGGCGAGCGGCGGCTCTGGCCCCCCGGCCGGGCTCCGGCCGATCTCCCACGCGTCGTCGGTCACGGCAACCGAACCTACCGGGCGCGGGTGCCGCCCGAGAACCCGTTCCCCCGGTGAACTACCGTGGCCGGCCATGGACACCGACGACTGGCTCGCGGACACCCGGACGTCTTACGACACCGTCGCCGAGGACTACGCCGACCAGCTCCGCGGCCTCCTGGACAGCGCACGCTCCAGCGCGGCCCGGTCGGCCGGTGCGCCGTGTGCGGGGAGCACGAGCGCGACCGGGAGGGCGAGCAGCGGCCGCAGGCGCTGGACCACCTGCTCGCGCGTGACGCCGTCCCGCAGCCGGTCGTTGATCTGCAGCCCGCGGCCGAAGTCGACCAGGGTGTCGCCGGGGATGACGGCCCGCAGACGGCCGTCCCACAGGACCATGTCGTTGTGCTCCCTTCCGGCGAACGCCTCGATCCCCGCGGGGAGTCGGTCGCCCTCGGCGTACAGGTGGCCACGGCCGCCGTCGCCGGTGTGCAGCCAGGCGAGGTCGGGGCTGCCGTCACCGGCCTGTTCACGCGTGACGCCGAACTTCCGTACGAGGTCGTCGGCGGTGTCGGGCGGGGGAGTGAACACCGGCGCGTCGAGGCGCTCGACCAGAATCCGCGTGTCGCGCTCGTGCCAGGGAGCGGTGAGCACCACGACCGGCTCCCGGTCGGCGGCGAGCGCGAGGAGCCCGGGCGGCACGGACAGCGGGTCGAGGAGGAGCAGCCGGGTGCCGTCGTCGACGGCGTACGACGACACCTCCCGCGGCCACCGCTCGTCCGGCGTCCACTCCGGGTGCGGCGTCTGCCAGTGCCAGACGCCGGTCGCGACTTCACGCATGCGTGGACCCTACCGGCGCACCCGGCCCGGGCGCCGGGGTCAGTGGTCCGCGGCCGGGCCCAGGTTCCGGGTGAAGAAGCCGGCGAGCTTCCCGACCGCGGGGTCGACGTACCGCTCCCGGTCGTAGAGGTCGACGTGACTCGCGCCGTCGATCCACTGCAACTCCTTGGGGCCGGTGGCGCGCTGGAACGCGTCGACGCTCATCCAGGCGGTGACCGCGCGGGACCCTACGACCATCAGCAGGGGGCGCGGGCCCATGAGCGGGACGGCGGCGAAGGCGTCGAAGGCCGCCATCCTGTCGACGCTCGACCAGGTGAAGAAGTCGGCCGCCCGGGGGTGCCGGGCGCGCGGGGTGCGGTAGTAGTCGAAACCCTCGACCCCGTGTTCCCCGCCCAGCGCGCGGGCCTGGTCCGCGGTGTCGGGGAACAGGGTCAGGACGGGCGGCTCCTCGCCGCGGGCCTCGGCGGTACGTGCGCCCGCGGCGGCCTCCAGCATGCCCTGGAACACGGCCGCGTCCTGGGTCCCGTCCGCCCCCAGGCGGAACTGGCGGGAGACGTCGACCGCGCTCACGGTGCCGACGGCCTTGATCCGCCGGTCACCGGCCGCTGCGGGGAGGACGTAGCCGCCGGAGGCGCAGATGCCGAGGGCGCCGATGCGCCCGGCGTCGACGTCGCCGCGGGTGGTGAGGTAGGAGACGGCCGCCTTGAGGTCCTCCACCCGCTGGGCGGGGTCCTCCAGGCCGCGGGGTTCGCCGCCGCTCTCGCCCTGGTGGGCCGCGTCGAAGGCGAGCGTGACGAAGCCCTTCTCGGCCAGGCGCCGGGCGTAGAGGCCGGCGGCCTGTTCCTTCACGCCGGTGCCGGGGTGGCCGACGACGATCGCGGGCCGCGGGCCCTGCGCGTCGGGGGTGTAGACGTGGCCGGCGAGCGGGATGCCGGCGCTGTCGAAGGTGACGGTGGTCTTGGCCACAGGGTGCTCCGTGTTCGCTGTCGTGGCGGGCCGCGCCTGTTCGGCGGGCCCTCTGCCGCCCGGAACCGTGCCGGGCACCTCTCGACCATCCGTCCCGGCCGGGGTGGGCAAAAGAGGCGGGTTCCTGCCGGGGAAGAAACGTGCCCCCTCACAGCAGGGGCAGCGCGCGGGAGAATGGGGCACATGACTGCGGCATCTGGCCCTCGCGAACTCGGAGCCTTCCTGAAAGCCCGCCGGGCGCAACTGGCACCGGACGAATGCGGTCTGCCGCCGGCGGATTCCGGGCGCAAGGTCGCGGGCCTGCGCCGTGAGGAGGTCGCGCAGCTCGCCGCGATCAGCGTCGACTACTACACGCGGCTCGAGCAGGGCCGCGTCCGGGCGTCGGCTTCGGTCCTCGCCCCGCTGGCCCGTGCGCTGCGCCTCGACGACGACCAGCAGAGGTACCTGTACGAGCTCGCCGGCAAGGCCGACGCGCAGCCGCGGCGCCGCCGTCCCGCGCAGGGCGTGCGGCCCGCGATGCGGCGTCTGCTCGACCAGCTCACGGCGACGCCCGCCGTCGTCCTCGGCAAGCGGCTGGACGTCCTGGCCTGGAACGACGCCGCCGCGGCCCTGTACACCGACTTCTCGTCGGTCCCGCCGGGCCGGCGCAACTACGTGCACCTGCTCTTCACGCACCCGACCGTCCGCGGCATGCACCGGCAGTGGGAGCACGACGCCCGCGACGCCGTCGCCGCCCTGCGCATGCAGGCCGCCGCGGAGTCCGACGATCCCGAACTGGCGCGTCTCGTCGGCGAGTTGTCGGTCCAGGACGCCGACTTCCGCACCTGGTGGGCGGAGCACCGCGTCATCACCACCAGCTACGGCACGAAGCACTACCGGCACCGGCTGGTCGGTGACCTCACGCTCGACTGCGACACGTGGAGCAGTCCCGACGGCTCGGGTCAGCGCCTCATGGTGCTGACCGCCGAGCCCGGCAGCCCGTCGTACGACGCGCTGCGCATCCTGGCCTCGTGGACGGCCGGGCAGCCGGGCGCGAACAAGGCCGGGGACCGGGCACGTTGACGGGGCGGGATCGACCCGCCCCGGCCAGGGTGCCTCTGAACCTGCGTCAGCCATCCGCACCTGATGCACCGGACGCACCGGCGACGGACGCCCGGACCTGCCGGGCGAAGCCCGCGACGGTGTAGTCCGCGGGAAGGCCGTCGATGAGCACGAGGTCGGAGATCGCGTTGCGGGTGCGCAGGGGCAGGATCTCCTGGTACTCGGGCGAGTCGTACCAGTTCCGGGCCGAGGCCCGGTCGGGGAACTCCAGGAGGACGGCCAGGCCGGGCCAGGCGCCCTCCACCACGGTCGGCTCGCCGTTCGCGAGCCACCTGCCGCCGTAGGGCCGCAAGGTGGCGTCGACGCGCTCCAGGTAGGTCAGGCCCTCGTCGTTCGGGATGCCGCCGGGGATGCGCAGGTGGTTGATCAGGTACGTGCTCATGTCGGACCTTCCGGGGTGGGTGCCGTCGCCGGTTGTCGTGACCAGGCGACGTGACGGACCGGCCGGATCGCCGTGCGACGCGCCGCACGGACGCCGGAATGCGTCCCCGCGGGTGAGGTGGCTGGCCCCCCCACCCCCAGGAACAGCGGGGCACTGCCACCCGCGCCCCACGCCGCGCACAGTGGAGGGCGGCCGGAGCCGGCCGGTTCGTCATCCCCCCACATCCATGCACGGAAGGTGCGACACATGAGCAATGCACGGAATCTCCCCGGTGGCGCGCTGCGGCTCGCGGACGACCTCGTCATCAGCCGCATGGGCTACGGAGCCATGCAGCTGGCCGGTCCCGGTGTCTTCGGTCCCCCGAAGGACCGCGACCAGGCCCTCGCCGTGCTGCGTGAGGCGGTCGAGCTGGGGATCACCCACATCGACACCAGCGACTTCTACGGTCCCGCGGTGGTCAACGAGCTCATCAGGGAGGCGCTGCACCCCTACCCGGACGCCCTGCGCATCGCCACCAAGGTCGGCGCACGCCGCGACGGCACCGGCGGCTGGATCCCCTCCCTGGAACCCGACGACCTCAAGGCCCAGGTGCACGAGAACCTCCGGCGCCTGCGACTCGACGTACTCGACGTGGTCTACCTGCGCCTCGGCTCCGTGGAGGGCACCGGCGACGACCCGATCGCCGAGGAGTTCGGCGCCCTCGCGGAGCTGCGCGAGCAGGGCCTGATCCGGCACCTCGGCCTCAGCGGGGTCTCCGGCGCCCAGCTGACCGAGGCGCAGTCCATCGCCCCCGTCGTGGCCGTGCAGAACCTCTACAACCTGGTCAAGCGGCAGGACGACGCCCTCGTCGACCGGTGCGCCGCCGAAGGCATCGCCTTCGCCTCCTTCTTCCCGCTCGGCGGCTTCACCCCGTTCCAGTCGGACGAACTCGCGGGCGTGGCGGCCCGGTTGGGCGCCTCGCCGCAGCAGGTCGCCCTCGCCTGGCTGCTCCGCCGGTCGGCGACCACCGTCCTGATCCCCGGAACGTCCTCGCTCGCGCACCTGCGCGAGAACGTCGCCGCGGCCGCCCTGGAACTGCCCGCCGACGCCGTCGCGGAACTCGACGGCATCGCCGGCTGAACGGCGCCCCGCTCACGCCACCCCGCCCACCCCCCGACACGTCGGCGCGCGGTCACCCGCGCGTCGCGAGCACCAGCAAGGGAGCACCCCATGACCATCACGCTCGTCACCGGCGGCAACAAGGGCCTCGGTCGCGAGACCGCCCGCCGTCTGATCAAGCTCGGCCACACCGTCTACATCGGCTCCCGGGACGCCACCCGCGGACGGGCGGCCGCCGACGAGCTCGGCGCGGAGCTGCTCCTGCTCGACGTCACCGACGACGCCTCCGTGACCGCGGCGGCCGAGGAGCTGCGGCGCCGCGAGGGCCGGCTCGACGTCCTGGTGAACAACGCGGGCGTCTTCGAGGGCATGGTCGGCGCCGAGGAGGCCTCCGGCGCCCACATGGCGACCGTCCTCGACGTCAACGTCGTCGGCCTGGTGCGCGTGACGCACGCCTTCCTCCCCCTCCTGGGGGAGTCCGCCGCGCCGGTCATCGTCAACGTCAGCAGCGGGCTCGGCTCCTTCGGCACGGTCCTCGACCCCGGGAAGAACGAGTCGCGGTACGTCACGCCCGTCTACTCCGCGTCGAAGGCGGCGGTGAACATGCTCACGGTGCAGTACGCCAAGGGCCTGCCCCACATGCGCGTCAACGCCGTCGAGCCCGGGTTCAGCGCCACCGACCTGCACGGTCTGAGCGGGCACGGCATCCAGACCCCGGAGGAGGGCGCCGAGGCGATCGTGCGCTGCGCCACCGTCGGCCAGGACGGCCCGACCGGCACCTTCGGCGACCTCACCGCGCAGTTGCCGTGGTGATGACCTGCGCGCCGGCCGCCGAGGCCGGCGCGGAACCCACGGGCGGTGGGGGCCGCCCGTGGGCCATCCGCCCGCGCCTGGGGTGAGCCGGGGTTCCGGTCCGGCCACGGCCGTCCGGCCCTCGGACGGGAACGAGGTGCGCGCGCGGCGCGCAGTAGCATGCGAGGACGGCCCCGCCGCACGCACCGCCCACCGATCCGGAGATACCGACGCGCACATGGTGACCATCGCCTACCAGGGAGAACCCGGATCCAATTCCGCCGCCGCGGCCCGCAGGCTGTATCCCGAAAGCCGGGAGCTGCCCTGCACGACGTTCGAGCAGGCGCTGGAGGCGGTCGCGGTGGGGAGCGCGGAGCTGGCCGTGATCCCCGTGGACAACTCCGCCGCCGGTCGCGTCGCGGACGTCCACCACCTGCTGCCGGAGGCGGACCTCTCGATCATCGCGGAGTACTTCCTGCCGATCCGCTTCGACCTGATGGGCGTGCCCGGGGCCACGCTGGAGGACGTCGCGTGCGTCCGCAGCCATGTGCACGCCCTGGGGCAGTGCCGGAAGATCATCCGCGAGGGCGGCTGGCAGACGCTGGTGAGCGACGACACCGCGGGCGCCGCCCGCGAGGTCGCGGAGCTCGGCGACCCGCGGCACGCGGCGCTCGCCCCGCCCGGGGCCGCGGACCTGTACGGACTGCAGGTGCTGCGCGGCGGCGTGGAGGACACCTCCGACAACACCACCCGCTTCGTCGTCCTCTCCCGCGACGCCGCGTTCCCGCCGGACTCGGGCACGCCGATGATGACCAGCCTCTTCTTCTCGGTGCGCAACATCCCGAGCGCGCTCTACAAGGCGCTCGGCGGCTTCTCCAGCAACGCGGTGAACCTCACCAAGATCGAGAGCTACCAGGTGGGCGCGGGGCTGAAGGCCAGTCGCTTCTACATCGAGATCGAGGGCCACCCGGAGGAGAGCAGCGTGGCCCTCGCCCTGGAGGAGCTGCGCTTCTTCTCCTCCGAGGTGCGGATCATGGGCGTCTACCCGGCGCATCCGCACCGCTCCCTGGACCACGACTGACGCAGGATCCGGCTCCGCGGCAACAGGACTCCGCCGATGGCGGCGCAGGACCCCGGCCGCGGAGGTCGGACCGCCGCGTCGTAGTCCCGCAGGCATCCCGCCGGTGGCTCCAGGTCCGCGTCCCGCCAGTCGGCGAAGCGGCTCGCGTGGGCGGCCCGGCGTCGTTCGTCCGCCCGTTCCAGCAGTCGCACACCCCCGCGGGGCAGCTTTCACCCCGACGGCCCATGGCCGTGACCCGGTCGGCATACGCGGCCGGGCCTGTCGCCGCCGAGCCGTGAACACTCAGGTGCCGTAGGGCCCCCGCCCTGAGCACCGAGGAAAGCGAGATACGGCATGGCGGCAACTCTGGATTCCCGCTCGCGGCGTCGCATACGCCGCGCCCACGTCGCCGCGGCCGGCTGCGCCCTGGCCTTCTGCGCGTCCGCCGCGGCCCCGGCGGCCGCGGACGGGGACACGACCGGGACGAAGCCGACGGTGGTCCTGATCCACGGGGCGTTCGCGGACGCCTCCAGCTGGAACGGGGTGATCGAGCGGCTCGAGAGCCGCGGCTACCCCGTCATCGCCCCCGCGAACCCGCTGCGCGGGCTGTACAGCGACTCCACCTACATCGCCTCCGTACTGGAGAGCATCAAGGGCCCCATCGTCCTGGCAGGCCACTCCTACGGCGGCGCGGTGATCAGCTCCGCCGCGGCGGGCAACCCCCAGGTGAAGTCGCTGGTGTACGTCTCCGCGCTGATGCCCGACGTCGGTGAGAGCGGGATGTCGCTGTCCGAGCGGTTCCCCAGCGCGCTGGGCACCGCCACCAAGTCCGTGCCGTACCGGGCCGGCGGGGGAGTCAGCGGCACCGACCTCTACCTCAAGCGCGACAAGGTGCACCCGGTGTTCGCCGCCTGCCTGCCGGAGAGCCAGGCGAACCTGCTGGCGGTCACCCAGCGGCCCGCGGCCACCACCGCGTTCTCGGAGAAGGCCAAGGTCGCGGCCTGGAAGACGATCCCGTCCTGGGCCCTCGTCGGCCGCCAGGACATGACGATCAACCCGGACCAGGAGCGCTTCCAGGCGGAGCGCGCCCACTCCCACACCGTGGAGCTCGACACCTGTCACGTGTCCCTGATCGCCCGGCCCGACGCCGTCGCCGACCTGATCCTCCAGGCCGCCACCGCCGCCGAGTCCGGCCGCCCGGCGCTGGCCGACACGGGGTCCGGCGAGCACCGGCCGGGCGTCGGCGCTCTGGCGGGCGCCGCCGGGGGCGCGTTGGCCGCCGGCGCGGCCGCCTTCCTGGGCGCCCGTCGCCTGCGGCGCCGTTCCGGCTGAGGGGCCTGCCGCGAGCCGCGCCTGACGTCAGTGGCCGTGGCCGCCCGTCCCGCCGCCGTCCGCGTCGGCATGGCCGTCCTCCGGACCGGCCGTGACCGTGAACGCGGCGGTGCGGACCGTTCCTCGGTGCTTGAAGTCCAGGAAGAGCCGGTACGTGCCCGCGCTCGGGGCCGTGGCGGTGAAGGAGACGTCCGGCCCGGGCGCGGTCGCGCCGTCGCCCGGGGCGCCGCCCGGGTGCACGTGCAGATACGCCAGGTCGCCGGCGCGCAGGGCGACCAGGTGGCCGTACGCACCGAGGTACGGCTGCAGGTCGGTGACCTCGCGGCCGTCCTTCGTCACCGTCAGCCGGAGCTCCCGCGCGGCGCCGGGTTGCAGGCCGCCGTGGAGCGTCACGGTGTAGCCGTCCACGGTCGCCGTCCGGGAGACCGGCGCGGGGCTGCCGGGCCGGTGGTCCCCGGCCACGGAGAGGTCCGCGCCCAGCGTGAGGTTCCGGCTGCCCTTCGCGGCGGGGGTGAAGTCGGCGAAGATCCGGTGGTCCCCGGCGCGGGGGAGGCTGACGGGGGTGCTCCACGTGCCGTCGGCGGCCCGGACCGGATGCAGATGGCGGTAAGACGTCAGGTCGCGCGAGACGACGATCAGGTGCAGCTCCTTCTCGTGGGCCCGCCGGTACGAGGTGAGCGGGTGGCCGTCGGCGTCACGTATGAGGAAGCGCAGTTCGGCCGGGCGACCGGAACCGACGTGTGGCGTGCGGAGGTCGAGGGTGTAGCCCGCCTCGCTGACCGCCAGGCCTCCCGCGGGCTGGGCGGCGCCCACGTCGGCGCCCTTGTCGGCGCCGGTGTCGTGCGCGTGTCCCGCTTCCGGCGCGTTCGCGCCGACCTCCGGTGAGCGGACCGGGTCGAAGGCCGCACCCACGCCGTAGGCGGTGCCGAACGAGGCCGCCAGGGCGACGGCGAACGCGGTGATCTTCGTTCCGGTGTTCAAGGCTGCTCCGTGGGTGCCGTGGCATGGGGACGCGTGCCGGTTGGGCGCGTCGACCCACGCTATACCCCCTGGGGGTATGTGCCAAGGCGCGTGGGGGCATTGCGACAATACGGGGTGGGGGTATGTGTGGCCGTGGCCGTCAGGCGGGCGCCAGGACCTGTTCGGTCCAGATCGTCTTGCCGCGCGGATGGTGACGGGTGCCCCACTGCTGGGCGAGCTGCGCCACGAGGAGCAGACCCCGCCCGCCCTCGTCGTACGTGCGGGCACGGCGCAGGTGCGGGGTGGTGTTGCTCGTGTCCGTGACCTCGGTGATCAGCACCGTGTTGTTGTGGATCAGGCGCAGCTGGATGGGCGGCTTGCCGTAGCGGATGGCGTTGGTGACCAGCTCGCTGACGAGCAGTTCGGTGGTGAACGAGGTCTCCTCCAGGCCCCACGTCGTCAGCTGCGACGTGGTGTGGTGGCGGGCGTGCGCGACGGTGGCGGGGTCGTTGGGCAGCTGCCAGGTGGCGATGTGGTCGGAGGGCAGCGTGCGGGTCCGGGCGACCAGGAGGGCGATGTCGTCGGTCGGGCGGTGCGTGATGAGGGTGGTCAGGACCCGGTCGCAGACCGTGTCCAGCGACGAGGCCGGGTGCGCGAGGGCCGTGAACATCTTGTCCAGGGACTGGTCGATGTCGTTGTGGTGCGGGTCCAGCAGCCCGTTGGTGTAGAGGGCGAGGACCGTGCCCTCGGGGAGGTTCGTGGTCATCGTCTCGAACGGGAGCCCGCCCAGCCCCAGCGGGGGGCCGGCGGGGACGTCCAGGAAGTGGACGGCGTGGTCGGGGGTCACCACGGCGGGCGGAGGATGTCCCGCGCGGGCGAGGCTGCACTGGCGCGTGATCGGGTCGTACACCGCGTACAGGCACGTGGTGCCGATCCCGCCCGCGGTCTCCGCGTCCTGGTCCTCCCCGGCGTCGTCGGAGCAGAGGTGGATCACCAGGTCGTCGAGGTGGGTGAGGAGCTCGTCCGGTGGCAGGTCCACGTCGGCGAGGGTGCGCACCGCGGTGCGCAGCCGCCCCATCGTGGCCGACGCGCGGATGCCGTGCCCGACGACGTCGCCGACCACGAGGGCGACACGGGCGCCGGACAGGGGGATCACGTCGAACCAGTCGCCGCCCACCCCGGCGTGCGTCGTCGCGGGCAGGTAGCGCGTGGCGATGTCCAGGGCGGCCTGCTCGGGCAGGGTGTGCGGCAGCAGGCTGCGCTGCAGCGTCATCGTCGTCGTGCGCTCGCGGGCGTAGCGGCGGGCGTTGTGGATCGCGGTGGCGGCCCGGTGGGCGAGCTTCTCGGTGAGGGTGAGGTCGTCGTCGGTGAAGGGCACCGGGTTGCGGTGGCGGCTGAAGACGGCCAGCCCGAGGGTGCCGCCGCCGGCCGTGAGGGGGATCGCGATGACCGAGTGGGTGCCCGCCTCGCGGATCCACGCGGCCCGGGGGTCCTGGGCGGCCCAGCGGGCGAGGGTGGCCTCGGTGATGTCGTACAGCGCGGCCTTGCCGGTGTCCAGCGTCTGCGCGGGAGGGGACCCCGGGGGGTAGGTCGCGGTGTCGCCGAGGGCGATGAGGGCCTCGGGGGTGCCGGGCAGGATGGACCTGGCGGCGGTGCGGGTCACCGTCACCGGACCGTCCGACCCGGCGGCCCGGGCGCCGGTGGAGGGCTCGATCAGGTCGACGGCGGCGTAGTCGGCGAGCTCGGGCACCACGAGGTCGGTGAGCTCCTGGGCGGTGCGGGTGGTGTCCAGGGTCGTGCCGATGCGGGTCGCGGCGTCGTGCAGGAGCTGCGAACGGCGCCGCACCTCGGGGTCCTCCGCGGCCGGGTGCGTGGTGAGCACCACCCCGCGCACCGTCCCCGCGGGGTCGGCGAGCGGGGTGAGGGTCGCATGCAGCGCGTGCTCCCCGTCGGCGCCGTCACCCGCGCCGGTCCCGTCCCGCGCCCGGTCGGTGTCCCCCGGCGCGGTGCCCGAGCCTCCGTCGTCTCCGGCGGCGGTGGAGCCTTCCGCGGTGAAGGGGGCCGGGGCGTGCTGCGGGCGTCCGCTGGTCAGGACGCTCCGCATGTGGGCCTCCGTCTGCCGGGCCGTGTCACCGGGGGCGAGGTCGGGCAGCCGTAGGCCGCGCATCTCGGCCTCGCGCAGACCCAGGGTGTCCTCGAAGGCGGCGTTGGCCCGCGTCAGCCGCAGCCCGGTGTCGAAGACGGCCTGCGGGCAGGGGGACTGGGTGAACGCCCAGCCGCACACCGCGTCGTGCGCCGGCGGGTCGCCGGGGGTCCCGGGGACCGCCGCGACGACGAGCCAGCCGCTCCTGTCGTGCCCGTCGCCGTTGTGCCCGGGCCCGGTGTCGTCCGGCGGCCGGCCGGAGGTCTCGCGGTGGTGGGCGAGCAGGCGCAGGCGCAGGGTGTGTCCGTCCCGGTGGCGGAGCGCGAGGGTCCCGGCCCAGCGCGGCGTGGAGGGGGGCGGCGCGTGCGGCGGGGGTCCGGCGAGCAGCAGCGTGGCGGGATGGCCGATGATCTCGGCGGGCGTGTGGCCGAGGAGATGGTGGGCCTGGGCGCTCCAGCCGGTGACGATCCCGTGGTCGTCGAGCGTGGCGGAGGCGGTGTAGGCGGTCCCGCCGTCGGTGCCCAGGGATTCCGGCTGTCCACCGGCGGCGGTGGGAAGTGGCTCCATGGCTGTCATCTCGCCCTCGCTAGGTTCTTTCCCCCGCGGGGGCGGGGGAACCGGGCTCGGCCAGGGCATCCACTGACCAGCATCGTGCCTGTGACGGGTGAGCACCAACGCAACGGGCGGGGCGGGCGCCGGGCGAGGCCCCGGGAGGCGCATCGGCAGGGGCATCGGGAGGGGCGCCCCGGCATGAGAGCATCGCGGGCATGTTCCCGGAGACCTCCCGGCTGCGCGTACGGCGATTCCGCCCCGGTGACGCGCCGGCCCTGGCCGCCTACCGGTCCGACCCGGCCGTCGCCCGCTACCAGGGCTGGAGCGAGCCGGTGTCCCCTCAGGCGGCCGCGGACCTCGTCGCGCGGTTCGCCGCGGGGGATCCGGAGGAGCCCGGCTGGTTCCAATACGCGGTGGAGCTCGCCGCCACCGGCGAGCTGATCGGCGACATCGGCGTGTGCCTGCACGACAACCGGATGCAGGCCGACCTCGGTTTCACCCTCGCCCGCGCGCACCAGGGCCACGGCTACGCCACCGAGGCCGTCACCGCGCTGCTGGACCGGCTCTTCACCGTGAGCGGCCTGCACCGCGTCTCCGCCGAGTGCGACGCGCGGAACACCGCCTCGGCGCGTCTGCTGGAGCGTGTCGGGTTCCGGCTGGAGGGCCGTCGCCCGGCCCACACCTGGATCAAGGGGGAGTGGACCGACGACCTGCTGTTCGGTCTGCTCGCCACCGACTGGGAGACGCGTCCCCCTGGCACCGGACGCGACGGGGAATGACGACGGGGAATGACCGCTTCCGGTTCACGGTTGGACCAGGCGCGGGAGACCTGCCACAGGACTCCACGGGGACGCGGAGCGGTCCGCCCCCACGGAGTGCCCCCGAGCAGGAGAACGGCCCCGCTTCGATCCGGCGCCGGCCTGGCCCCCCTTCCCGGCCGGCGCCGATCGTGCCAAAGGACACCGGGGTGCCGGCCGGCCCCCGGACACCCCGTCACACCGCGTGTGGCCGTGCCCGGTTGAGCCCGGGTGGGTCAGCCCGGCTCGCAGGAACCCCTCGACGGGTGTCTGATGTGGTCAGCGGCCCGGGGCCCCGGAGTGGCCCCCGATGAACGGCCCCGGGCCCGCTTCGTGCGTCATGCCTCCGCCCCGGGCGATTCCGCCACGGGAGGAGCCTCCTGACGGATCGTCATGCAGCGATGGGCTGCCGGGCCTCACTGATCGCCCAGGCGGCGTTGACCAGGCCGATGTGGCTGAACGCCTGCGGGAAGTTGCCGAGCAGTTCACCGGTGGCCGGGTCGATCTCCTCCGCCAGGAGGCCCACGTCGTTGACGTACGCCGCCGCCCGGGCGAAGACGTCGCTGGCGCGTTCGGCCTGGCCCGACAGGGCCAGCGCCTGGGCCAGCCAGAAGGTGCACAGCAGGAAGGTGCCCTCCTCGCCGGCGAGGCCGTCCACCCCCTCCGCGGTGCGGTACCGGTAGACCAGCCCCGCGGCGTCGGTGAGCCTCTGCTCCGTCGCGTCGATGGTGGCGCGGATCCGCGGGTCGCCGGCGGGCAGGAAACCGACGATCGGCATCATCAGGTTCGACGCGTCGAGGGCGGTCGAGCCGAAGTACTGCGTGAAGGCGCCCGCCTCCTCGTTCCAGCCCTCCCGCAGCACGGTCCGGTGGATCTCGTCCCGGGTCCTCCGCCAGGCCGCCACCTTGTCCCGGCGCGCGCCCAGGCGGTCGGCGAGCCGCACCGCCCGGTCCAGTGCCGCCCAGCACATGACCTTGGAGTACAGGAAGTGGCGGGGCTCGCCACGGACCTCCCAGATTCCCTGGTCCTTCTCGGTCCAGCGCTCCGCCGCGGCGTCCGCGCACGCGACGAGGAAACGCCGCGTGTCGTCGTCGATCCGGTGCAACTGGTCCGCGAGGCGGTACGCGGCATCGAGGAGCTCGCCGTAGACGTCGATCTGCTGCTGGCACCACGCGCCGTTGCCCACCCGCACCGGCCGGCTGTTCCGCCATCCTCGCAGGTGGGGGAGGGTGCGCTCGCTCAGGTCGTGCTCTCCGCCCACGCCGAACATGATCTGCAGTGTCCGGTCCTCGCTCAGCGACGGCGCGGCGGTCGCCAGGAAGGCGAAGAAGTCGTGCGCCTCGTCGGGGCAGGCCGCCACCCACAGGGCCTCCATGGTCAGGCAGGCGTCCCTGACCCAGGTGTAGCGGTAGTCCCAGTTGCGCTCGCCGCCCACGCCCTCCGGCAGCGAGGTGGTCGCGGCGGCGATGATGGCGCCGCTGGGCTGGAACGACAGCGCCTGCAGCACCCGGCCGCTGTGGTGCACCAGGTCGCGCCAGGGCCCGTCGTAGGCCTGGTGCATGTCCGACCACGACTGCCATGCCGCGATCGTGGAGTCCAGGCGGCCGGACAGCTCCTCCTGCGTCCAGACACGGGCCGGGGGCTCCTCGAGCGTCGAACGGTGCAGGCCGAAGCAGACGGACTCGCCGGCCCGCAGGGTGAAGGCGCCGTGGGCCGCGGCGTCCGCGAAGTCCATGCGGTACGGAGTGGTCAGCACCAGCCACTCGGCCCCTCCCCGGGACGTGACCCCGCCCTCGGTCCCCGACAGGATCGGCGCGACGAGTCCGTACTCCGGTCGCGGGCGGTACGTCGTCTCCACCGGCACCTCGCCCTCGGCACAGGTCAGCCTGCGGGCCAGCAGGTGCGGTGCGCCGGCCCCGAGGCTGTGCTCGTCGCCGTCCGGGCCGGTCAGCAGGGCGTCCGTGAGCGTGACCGTTCCCGAGGCGGTGCGGAAGGCGGACTCCAGCACCATGGACCGGTCCACGTAGGTCCGCGTCGCCTCGTACGGGACCGACGGCCGGACCGACCAGTGACCGGCCGCGCCGTCCAGCAGCCGCGCGAAGACCGAGGGGCTGTCGAACCGGGGGAAGCACAACCAGTCGACGGAGCCGTCCCGGCTCACCAGCGCTGCGGAGTGCCGGTCGGAGATCAGTGCGTAGTCTGCGATCGCGGTCGAACTCATGGCGGCTCCCACGGACGGTGGCTCAGCGGACCGGCCGGCCGTTGCCGTACGCCGCGCGCGGCTCGAACGCCGCGCCCCGCGCCGCGAGTTCGGCCGGGACCCTCCCGATGTCCCCGGCCTGCCACGACATCCGGGCGGAGGTCCAGGCACAGGCGCCCGCGGGACCGGCCGTCACGTGGCCCCTGGCCGGACCGGCCCCGCCGTCTGCGTCCATGCCTCCAGTGTGCCGCGGCCGGCGACGGGCGACCGGGTGCGCGGGTGTGCGGGGGTCCGTGGTGTCTGGATTCGCCGGTCGGGGGGTGTGGGGGGATGCTGGTGTATATGAGTACGCGCGTTCCTGCGGATTCTGTGGCTCGGGCGGAGTTGCCCGGGTGGTCGCCGATGCTGGCGGTG